>DATAQH010000158.1:0-4508 GCA_036264815.1 Candidatus Cybelea sp. | reverse complement strand
GAAGAATGCAAGAACCCACAGTTCGACATTCCCGTCGGTGTTATCGGAGCGCTCGCGATCGGCACGCTCGTCTATTGCGCGACGGCGGTCGTCCTCGTAGGGGCGGTCCCGTGGAATCAGGTGCCGATCAAAAATCCGCTCGTCTACGCGCTGGCGCCGCTGCATCTACCGGTCCTGAGCTGGGTCATCACGATCGGCGTTCTCGCCGGTACGACGAGCGTCGCGTTGGCGTCGCTGCTCGGACAGTCCCGCATTTTTTACGTGATGGCGCGCGACCGGATGCTGCCGCCGATCGTTGCGGCGGTTCACCCGCGCTTCAAGACGCCGCTGGTGACGACGGTTATCACCGGTGTAGCGGTTGCGTTTCTGGCGCTCATCGTGCCGCTTAACAACCTGCTCAATCTCGTCAACATCGGCACGTTGATCGCGTTTTCGGTCGTCTGCGGCGGCGTGCTCTATCTGCGGCATCGACAGCCCGATCTTCCGCGAAGCTTCCGGGTGCCGTTCGTGCCGCTCTTTCCGATCCTCGGCATCGTCTTCTCGCTCTTCTTAGCGGTCTTCGGGCTTTCGCGCGCGACCTGGACGTGGTTCGTCCTCGCGCTCGTCGTCGGCCTGGTCTTCTTCTTCTCGTACGGCTTCCGCAAATCGAATCCGGCCGACGTGGTACCCGTCGAAGAGCCCGCCGGCCTCAGCGAATTTGCCTAACCGCGCCGAAGCGCGAACTTTACTACCGCGCCAATCGAGCCCCGTCGAGAGCAGGGTGCTCCCAACTATGATGAGGTTTGGATTTAGTCCCAGTCTAGGAGCGGCAGGGCGAAGTTTACTATTGCGTAATCGAGCCCCCGTCGACAACAGAATGCTCCCAACTATGATGAGGGTTTGGATTTAGTCCCAGTCTAGGAGCGGCAGGGCGAAGTTTACTATTGCGTAATCGAGCCCTGCCGCGACAACGACTGGGGCTAAATCCAGACCCTTAAGGAACTTGGCCGACGCCGGGGGTGCGCACTTCTATCCGCGCCGTCTGCGGATCGTAGGTCGCGTGCACGTGGAGTGCGCGCGCGATCGCATCGATCGACACCAGCACGCGCCCGCGGACGCGAAAGGGGGCGCGCTTGAGCGTGAGCGGCATGCCGTTGAGTTTGGCGTGCGTATCGCCGACCCGCAGCCGCAGTGTCTGGTCGCCGAGCGTAACGGTAATCGCACCCGGCTTATCGACCACCGTCTCGGCGCCCAGCGCATCGGCGATCGAACGGAGCGGCACGAAGGCGCGCTCGCTGGCCGTCGTGACCGGCGCGACGTCGCTATCGACGCGCTCGCCGTCGACGAACATCGCGATCGGCGTCGAAAAGACGAGCACGCACGAGACTGCCAGCGCACAGAGCGCGACGATGGCCAGACTCTGCCACCGCAGCGCGGCGTACAGCTCGCTCGTGCGGTGTATCACACCGCCGCTCCCCTCGCTTCGCCGATCTCTCCGGCATAAGCGGGATACTTCTCGGCGATGACCTTTTCGATTTCGAGGCGCAGCATGCCGAGCAGCTCGCTCTCGGGGTAGGTGCCGACCAGCTCGCCGGCTCGGTAGATCGCGCCTTTGCCTTTTCCGCCGGCGACGCCGACGTCGGCCATCTTTGACTCACCCGGCCCGTTGACGACGCAGCCCATGACGGCCACTTTTACCGGTGCACTATACGATTTCGCGATCGCCTCGACCGCGCGCCCCAGCTCGAGCACCGAGATCTCCGCGCGCCCGCACGACGGGCAGGCCGTGATCTCGAAGCCTTTTTCGCGCAACCCGAGCGACTTGAGAATGCCCCAGCAGACCGGCACCTCTTCGATCGGATCGTCGGCCAGCGAGACGCGGATCGTGTCGCCGATGCCCTCCCAAAGCAGAATGCCAAGGCCGATCGACGATTTGATCGTGCCATCGCGCAGCAGTCCGGCCTCGGTGATGCCGAGGTGCAGCGCGTAGGGCGTTCCACGTTCGCGAAGCCGCGCGTCCGCCATACGATACGCCGCAACGGTGGTCGCTACGTCGTGCGCTTTGAGTGAAATCGCGATTTCGGTATGCCCGTGCTCTTCGAGAATCTCGACGTGCCGCAGCGCTGAGAGAACCATCGCCTCCGCCGTGTGGCCGAGCGATTTCTCGAGGTCCGGCGCGAGCGATCCCATGTTGACTCCCACCCGGATCGGAATGCCCCTCGCTTTCGCCGCGGTAACAACCTCCACAACCTTCTTCGGATCGCGGATGTTGCCCGGATTCAAACGAAGCTTTGCTACGCCTGCCTCGATCGCGGCGAGCGCCATTTTGTGATCGAAGTGGATATCGGCGACGATCGGCACCGGAGACCGGTGGACGATCGCGGGCAAGCCGGCGGCATCGGGCGGATCCTTTACCGTCACGCGCACGACCTCGCAGCCTTCCATCGCGAGACCGTAGATCTGCTCGAGCGTTTTGTCGGCGTCGGCGGTGTCGGTCGTCGTCATCGACTGCACGACGACCGGATGGTCGCCGCCGATCCAGACGCTCTTCGCGTCGGATTTGCCCGTCTTGTTCTGGAGAAAGATCGGATTGCTCTTTCGTCTCACGCGCAGCATCAGTGTACTCTCTCCGGTATGACTTTGCACAAAGCCGGGACGGATTTTGAGCCTGGGCGAGGCGCGAAGAGGGAGCAACGCCGTAGCGTTGTGACCGATGAGCAACGAAGCATCCGGCTCGAAAGACGCCCGGCGACTGTAAAGGGATACCGGAGAGAGTACACTTAGTTACATTACTCCCTGTCCGGAGACGATTCGTGCGATATCGTGAAAGGCCACGAGCATGATGAGCGCCATCAGCGCGGCAAACCCTGCCAGGTGAACCATCGCCTCCTTCTCCGGGTCCACCGGACGCCCGCGAATCAGTTCGGCGATGATGAACGCCGCGCGGCCGCCGTCGAGCGCCGGAATCGGCAGCAGATTAAAGAGCCCCAGGGCAAACGAGATCGTCGCCGCCAAGGTGAAGTACGGACCCCAGCCCCAATCCTGAACGGTTACGGCGACCTGTCCCATGCCGATCGGCCCGGAAATCTGCGGCGCGTATTTTGAAAACTGCGTGACGAGCAGCACGATGCTCTCGACGGTTTGATCCGCGATGCCGGCGAACTCTTCTCCGCTGGCACGCACGGCGTCGGCGAGGCCAACGCGCTGGAGTTCGGGCACCGGCGAAAATCCGATGCAGCCTTTGCCGCGACCGACGACTTGCGCGGGGCAAGGCTTCGGCTGGACGTAGACCTCGGTGCGGGCGCCGTTGCGCTGATAGACGAGATCGAGCCGCTTGCCGAGCGATGCATGAATCGTGTCGACGAGCTCTTTACCGCTGGTCACCGGCATGTCGCCGATTGCAACGATGCGGTCCCCCGCGCGGATGCCGGCGATCTCGGCCGGCGATCCGGCGATGACCTCGCCGACGATCGGTTGCACGGCCTGATTCGGCTTATCCGAAGTAACGCCGAAGGCCAGCGCACCGACGAGCAAGATGACGTAGCAGAGCACGAAGTTCGCAAGCGGCCCCGCGAGAATGATCGCGAGCCGAACCCAGGGTGACTTCGCCTGGAAGTTCGCTTCGCCGCCTTGCGAGCTGCTGCGAAAGTTGCGCTGCTGCTCGGCCTCCGAGACGCGCCCGTCCTCGCCTTCCATCGCGCAGAACCCGCCGATTGGGAAGGCGCGGAGCGAATAGAGCGTCCCGCTGCGCGGACTCGTCCAGGAGGCCAGCCGCGGACCGAAACCCACGGCAAACTCATTGACCCGCACGCCGTTGCGCCGGGCCATCACGAAGTGGCCGAACTCGTGCAGCACGATCAGAACGGAAAGCATGAGCAAGAAGGTAACGACCTTCTCGAATCCGATCAGACTGACGGCGGCGATAAGAATCAACGACTTAGCGACCTTTCGATACTTTCTACGATTACTTGCGCGTTGGCTCGGGCCTCCCGATCGGCCATGCGAACCCCGTCGAGGCTGAGCTCTGCCGGTCCAGCCCGCTCCATGGCTACCTCGATGACCTCGGAAATGTTCCCAAACGCAATCCTTCCTTCGACAAACGCGTGCACGGCGACTTCGTTTGCAGCGGAAAGGATCGCGGGCATCGCGCCGCCCGCAGCCAAGGCTTCGTAGGCCAAGGAGACGCAAGGGAACCGAACCCGGTCCGGTGCCTCGAATTCGTAGCGCAGGGCCCCCGTCTCTTGCTTTGCCCCCAGAATCCGCAGCACGCCCGATTGCGGATCGAGCGGGGAAGCCGCCGCTTCGGGCGAGACCAGCCGATCGGGATACGCGAGCGCATAGCCGATCGGCAGACGCATATCGGGCGCGGCGAGCTGCGACTTTACGCTGCCGTCGGTGAAGACGACAAAGCCGTGAGCGATCGACTGCGGGTGCACGACGATGAGCACGCGCTCGCCGCTAAAACCGAAGAGGCGGCTCGCTTCGATGACCTCGAGGCCCTTGTTCATCATCGTCGCCGAATCGATCGT
>DATAQH010000133.1:0-5984 GCA_036264815.1 Candidatus Cybelea sp. | reverse complement strand
CGCCGAGGCGCGGCGCGTTGCGCGCGAGGACAGTCGCCTCGGCCGCAGCCGGCATCGCGATCATGAGGCTCGTGCTCGTGAGCACGCCGAGCTCGTGAAGCTCTACGATGCCTCGATTGATTCCGCGGCTGGCTCCGAAGTCGTCACCGTTGACGATCAAGTACTTCAAGCAGACCCCCCAGTGCCCGATCGATCCGCAGCATCGCCGCTGCCGATTCCAGCAGCGCGCGCACCGCGATGCCTCCTCCGATTGCTCCGAGAATCGCCGCCGCAATCCACGCCCGGTCAAATCCGGCGATGACCGCCAGTCCGCAGAACGCCGTGCTCGTGACGAGCGCTGCCGGCGCAAAGCACGGCCACGCTCGGAATCGCCCGAGCTGCTTACCGCTGCCGTGCTCCTCGATCAGCGTTCGCAGACGAGACGACCCGAGCGAGCCGCCGCGCACTTCGAGATCCCAGCGATCGTAATCGC
The DNA here is from genome assembly GCA_036264815.1 of Candidatus Cybelea sp. Lineage (GTDB taxonomy): Bacteria > Vulcanimicrobiota > Vulcanimicrobiia > Vulcanimicrobiales > Vulcanimicrobiaceae > Cybelea. The sequence goes on along the minus strand of DATAQH010000133.1, from coordinate 5,512 downwards.
CGCCCCGAAGCACGACTGCACCGGCGCGAAGGCGCGACTCCAAGGTCTCCAGCCATGAAGTCGCGCCGCTCCACTGCTCGCGCCAAAGAGCGTACGCGCGTGGGCGGATCGCCCAAGCGTTCCACGTCACCGGCGCGCGCCAGCACGTGAGCCCATACTCGATGCGTCCGCACAGTCGCGCCAACGGTTGTGCAACGTGCAGGAAGCCAACGAGCGCGCGGGCACGCAACGCGTCCCAACGCGAGTCCACGGGCGTTTCGAACGTGGCTCTTCCGGCGGCTTGCGCCGACTGCACGAGGGGCAGTGCGATCGCAAAGGCCAGTAGCGGAAGCGTCCACAGCAGCGGAGACCACAGCGCGCCGAGCGCGCCCAGCGCAACGAGCGCTGCGATGACGAGATACCATTCGGGCATGAGCGCGAGCGACGGCAGCAGGCTCGGCGGCGCGTCATCGAGGGATTGGTAGGGTGCGCTTCCCCACGTTCCTTGGTAAATCCGATGGCGGCCGAATCCTAGCGGATGCATGACGCCTTTCGAATAGATCCGCCCACCCCACGAAAGATGTCCGGCGCCGTTGTATTTCTCCGGCCACTTGCGCTCGAGCAGTGCCTCGGCCCGACCGTAGCCGCGCTGCTGCTTCCAATAGGAACGAAGCGTCGTACGCCGGTGATGCCAAACCAAGGCCCCCGGAGTGAATCCCAACTTCCATCCGCGCGCCTGCAGTCGCCAGCAGATGTCCACATCGTCGCCCGCCACGCGCAGCGCCGGGTCGAAGCCGCCGATGGCGGCGAGACGCGAGCGCCGAAATGCCATGTTGCACCCGGGGATGTGCTCGGCTTCGCGATCCGAAAGCAATACGTGTACTGGGCCTCCCGGCGCGTTATCGAAGCAGTCCGCGATGCGGCCGAGCCCCGGGGGCGCCAAGTTCGGTCCGCCGACTCCGGCATAATCGCCATCGTTAAATGCAGCAGCGATATACTTCAACCACTGCGGATCCGGATATGCGTCGCTATCGAGGTAGACGACGATCTCTCCGCGTGCGGCCTCGAGGCCGGTGTTTCTGGCGTTGCTGAGGCCTCGGTTCGGCGTACCGATTAGGCGCACGGCGAACTCGCCGGCCATCGCGCCCGTTTCGTCGGTCGAACCGTCGTCGATGACGATCACCTCGTAATTTGGATAGTCGAGGTGCGTCGCGGCGTCGAGGCATTGGTGGATCGTACTGCGCGCGTTGTAGGCACAGACGACGACCGAGACCTTTGGCCAGCGCACGTCGTTGCGGAACGGAATGCTCGCAAACGCTCTCCGAACCGTTGCCAACGCCGGCTTGCCGGTTCGGTCGCGCCGCGTGAGCCCGAAATCCCAATCGTCGATCTCGTATCCGCCGCGATGCCACTCGTCGGTCCACGCGTAGACGAACGCGCCGGCGGACCCGGCTTCAAAGATCGCGCGTAACTGTGAATCCAGAATCTCGGCTTGCCGATCGTCGCCGTTTCGGCGGCTGTCCAAGCCGACCTCGCCGATGAGGAACGGACGGTCGCCGGCGATGTTCTGCAGGCGCGCGAGGTAGGCGCTTAGATCTCGCGGCGTCTCCAAGTAGACGTTGAAACAGACGACATCCAGGAAGGGAAGCTGCAAGTACTCCGTCGTCGGATAGTTGACGTAGGTGACCAGTGCGCCACGATCTTCTCGCTTGACTGCACGATAGAGGCGCTCGATGAAGCGCTCGACGCGGCGGCGTCCCAGCCAGCGCACGACGCCCGCCGGGATCTCATTACCGACGGCATAGCAAAGAACCGCCGGATGGCCGGCGCACTGCGCGACGTCTTCTTGCACTCGGCGCTCGATTTGCGCCGCCCGACCGGGATCGTCCAGAAATGCGATGTGCTCTTCCCACGGGAGGCCGGCCATCACCCGCAGGCCGTGGCGTTCGGCCGAGTCGAGCATCCAGCGCGGCGGGACCGTGTACGTCCGGACCGCGTTGAATCCGTTTGCCGCCATCATCGCAAAGTCGCGCTCGACCGTGGCCGGATCGTGCCGCTCGTTCCCGTTTTCGTCCAGCGCGAAGGTGCCGTACGTCGTCCCGCGCACGTAGAACTTCGTGCCGCCGGCGTAGAGAAACTTTCCCTGCGCGACCGGCCGTTCAAATCCGGAAAACGACGGCGCGAGGACCGAGTCGATGCGCTCTGCAGTGTTCACGGCAGTCCGCTCAAAACCGTGGCGGGCACCGCCGCCTCCGGAAGTGCCGACCAGCCGACGCCGCGGTAGCGCATCCCGCAGCGTGCCAGTCGTGCTCCATCGAGAATGTTCCGCCCGTCGACGACGACTCCGCGGCGCACGCTCGCCGCGAGCGCGCTGGGCTCGATGCCGCAAAACTCGGGCCACTCCGTTAGCACGAGCAGCGCGTCGGCATGAGCGGCCGCCATCGCCGAATCGGCGAGTATGGCGCGGCCGGGAAGCTCGGCGCTTTCGATCGCCGGATCGTATGCGATGACGGTGGCGCCCCGCTCGTCGAGATCGCTGAGAATACGCAAAGCCAAAGAGCTGCGCAGATCGTCGGTGCCGGCTTTGAACGCGAGGCCCCAAACGCCGATGTGTGCACCGCGCAGGCTGCCGAGTTCCTCTTCGAGCACGTCGACGATTTTTCGGGGCTGCGCCTCGTTCACGCGCAGCGTCGCATGGAGCAGATGCGACGGCGCGCCGCTGCTGCGCGCGACGTGCGCGAGGCTATGGACGTCTTTCTCGAAACACGGACCGCCGAAGCCGATTCCGGGAAGCAGGTACGCTTCGCCGATGCGCCGGTCGCAGCCGATGCCGCGCAGCACGTCGCGCGCGTCGGCTTGCAGCGTACCGCAGAGGTTCGCGATCTCGTTGGCAAAGCTGATCTTCAGCGCGAGAAATGCATTAGCGGCACCCTTAATCAGCTCGGCATCGCGCCGGCTCGTATGAATCACCGCGCCCGGGAGCTTCCTGACGAGCGCGGCATACGCCGCTGCCGCGCGCGAGGACTCCGATCCGACGATCGTCCGGTCCGGATTCAAGAAATCGTAGACGGCGCTGCCCTCGCGCAGGAACTCCGGGCAGTAGAGCAGTTCGAGCCCGCGGGGAAGTTCCGCGGCGATGCGGTCCGCCGTCCCCGGCGGAACCGTCGAACGCAGCACGAGCGTCTTCGAACTCCCCGCTAATTCGTCGCAAAGCGTGGCGATGGCGCCGCTCAACGCATCTAAATCGGCCGAACCATCGGCATTCGAAGGCGTCCCCACGGCAATTACGATGAAGGCGGCGTCGACGATCGCCGATCGTAGATCGGTGACGAAGCTCAGACGGCCGTTTTGGAGATGCCGCGCGAGCAGCTCGCCCAGACCGTCCTCACGATAGGGCGGAACACCCGCTTGCAACGATGCAATCCGATTCGCGTCCGTGTCGAATCCAACAACGTGGTATCCGAGCTCGGCAAATCCAATGGCGTTCGCCGTTCCGACGAAGCCCGTGCCGAGAATCGCGATATTACCGCGGTATAGGTGCATGCATATTACGTTCTTGAGACCTCGAAGCCCAGCATACCCAGTGCTGTTGATGCAAACCACCTACTGGACTCGCACAGTTTGTCGCACACTAGCACCGGCGAGGTGTGCTGCGCTAAATCACCGTTAGAATGTCTTCAAACGCTCCAACGTGAGTCTCGCAACCTTGCAAAGCACTTGCTCGTGGGGTTGCTCGCTATTAAAAAATTGCGAAGATTCATTGATGTGCATGCTTGCTTCATGTTGACGGGCGGGACAGCCGCGTGTCGGTGCCGCAAAGGCGAACCGCCAGCTTACGCTGCGCCCGTGTGGATTTCAGATGATCGTCTGTAGGGTTCTTGTGTTGGCCGTCAGCGCGACCGTTGAGCCGGCGGACACTTTAGCCTCGGCGGCCGAGTTTCGCGGCGCTTCACCATCATTTGGAGGCGATCTTCGCAAATGCGGCGTGCGCGCGCGTCGGCAACTCGGCCAGGAAACGGCTATTGAGGGACTGCGATGGCTATTGCGGGATTGCGATGATGTCGAGCTTTTTGAAACCTTTGTATGTAGCCAAAAGCTTTGGCTGGGCCTTCGAGAGCCAGCCTTTCGCCGGTCGCGCAAAGGCGTAGACGCATTCTTTTCGAGCATCCGCCACGTAGGCGATCGACGCGTCAGCATTTAGCGCGACGCCGCTGATCGATCCAAGCGGGTCGGGCACACGGAACGACGATCCGCCCGACGGCGACGAAATCGAGACGAGCCCGGGGCCGCCGTCGACGGGAGTCAGGGCATCCTCTTCATTATCTACGGCCCCGCCGATCAGGGCGATGGTACCGATGCCAAAACAACTCCCTTCGGTGTACTTGCCACTAGCCGTGCGCGTGAAGGGACGTACGCTTGCGAAGCCGCAGCCGCCGGAAACAAGGACGTTCTGTCCGTTGGGTGTCGAGAGCACCGACGCGGCGTTTTGCGAGTTCTGCACCACGGCCGTTGGGGTTCGCTTGGTCTTGCCGCGAGGAAAGAAGTACACGGCCTGTTGGCCGTAGTCGCTGACGTAGACGTTGTCGCGCGCGTCGACGGAGATGTCGGTCAGCGCCGGCGCCCCCGATCCGCCCTGCAAGTACGGTGCGTCGAGCTGGCGCACGAGCGTGCCGGTATCGGTAAAGACCTGCACGCACGCAGTGCACGGATTCGAGTTTGACTCAGTCAGCGTTGTGTAAATACGGCCATGGGCGTCGGCCGCAATACCCTGCGCCACGCCACCGCCGGGTGTAAATTGCTTGGTTAACTTTGCCTTTCCGTTTGCGACTGAAAAGACGGAGATCGCTCCGTTTGAGTAGTCGAGATTAAAGAGTTCGGTCAGTCCGCCCGACGCCGCGCGCTGCACGGTGCCGCCGGCCGGTGCCGGGTTGGTAATCGGGAGCGCACCTGGTGACGGCGCTGCGTTCGAACAACCCGCTAGCACAAGTACTGCCGCACTGAGGGCGGATAAAAATACGATCTTCATGCCTGGCCTATTTGCAGCGTGGCGCCGGAAATCATTCGCACAATTCGCCAAGCGGGGCAGAGCTTGATTGGCACCCGGCCATCGTGGCCATGCTGCAGGCCTGGCGTCTGCGTGAAGAGCAGCTCACTCGTCATCGCTATGCCAAGGACGAAGCGCCACAAAGGTGGGAATGGCGGTGGCCGAGCTTCGCGTGACTTCGAGCAAGCGTCGCCGCTGCAGCCACGCGATGCTGAGCTGAATGGAGCGTTTGGAAATCCCAGTTCCGCGCGCCAAATCCGTCAGACTCGCCCGCACTCTGCGCGCGGGCCGCGTCGAAATATACAAGTACAAAAGGAACGCCGACGGACGCGCGTCGTGCCCCGTTAGGTCGCGCATGAGCGTATCGGTTACGTAGCGGTCGATCCTTACTGTGGCAGACATTGCTATAGCAACTACGCCGCGATTGACAGCGTGCCCTGGCTGCGGCAGAATATGACCGAGCCATGATTAAACAGTTGAAATTCGCTT
>DATAQH010000123.1:0-3262 GCA_036264815.1 Candidatus Cybelea sp. | reverse complement strand
CCCAACCGCGGCCGGGTACCTCGTCGCGGATTGCCTGAGAACGTTTGTTTTCCGGGTGGTCCGTCATGGCTACGCTCTGATTACGTCGAACGGCGCGACTCGCCTTCAAAAGGCCTGCGGTGCGCGGCGCGCCTCGCTTTGAAACTCCGAGCGCGTCCAGGCCGTAGGTCGTTTGTGCTTTGCCTCGCCCGCCGACCGTGGGCGGGGCGCGCCGTACTCTAGAGCATTTTTCCAAGACGCGCTTTGCGGCGGGCGTTATACTGGGCGCATGAACACGACAAACATTAACACCGCCCAAAGCGTCTATCCAAGTGTCCGCTATATCGACGCCGTGGCGGCGATCGAGTGGCTCAAGTCGGCTCTCGGCTTCGAAGAGCACGAGGTCTGTCCCGCCGGTGACGGAAGCATCGCCCACGCCGAGTTGAAGCTCGCGGGCAACCTGATCATGCTCGGCACCGTAAAAGACGATCCGTACGGGAAGAGCCCCAAAAGCCTGGGCGGCGTCACCGGCGGAGTCTATTTCGGCCTTGAGAGCGCAGCGGCAATCGATGCTCGCTACGCACGCGCGAAAGCCGCCGGCGCAGAGATCGTGCGCGAACTCAACGATACCGATTACGGCTCGCACGATTTTGCCGTGCGCGATCCCGAGGGCCATATCTGGAGCTTCGGCACCTATCGTCCACAAGCAATGTAAGCAAGGGGACGCCATCCCGAAAGGCGAACGGCGGCACCCGTCAACCTCGCTTTGCTGCGTGGAGGAGAAGTGCAAAAATGGTAGGCGGAGGTAGCACGAGGCGCCGGTTTCTTAGACGATGCGCCCGGTTCTTTGCGGCCTTAGGGCTCGTCCGAATTTCAGAACCGGCGTTAGCGCAGGCCGCGCAAGGCCTGCCGGCGCGCATCGCGGCCAATCGCGCGCCGCTCAATAACATCGTCTTTATCATCGTCGACCAAAGAGTCGAGAAACTTCTCGCGGGCGCGGAGTATTCGCTGCCCGCGATGAAGGCGCTGGCGGACCACGGGGTCACGTTTGGAAACCACTATATCTCCGCCGCCCAGTGCTCGCCGTCGCGGGCATCGTTCCTCACGGGCCAGCCGCCGCAGGTCACCGGCGTCATCGACCAGATGCAGTTCTCGTTCGTGCGCAGCCTCAGCCCGCAGATGCCCAACATGGGATCGGTATTGAAGGGGCTCGGTTACAAGACTGCCTATTTCGGCAAGTTCGAAATGGACAAGGATATTCTCAATCCGAAGGCTTCCGTGAACTACAGCGACGCCGCGCAGGCCTACGGCTTCGACATCTTTGGTACGGGCGGGGATATCGGCAGCACGCCGGACAGCGGCTACGAAAACGACCTCTTTATCGCAGGCGAAAGCGAACGCTACCTGCGCAAGACCGCCGCCGATTCCCGCAGCAGCGGGCAGCCGTTCTTCATGGTTGCGAGCTTCGTCAATCCGCACGACATCATGTACGGAGACGGCAACGTTCCCGGGCAGCCGCCCGTTCAGATTCCGGTGGTGCCGTCGGCAATACCGCCTCCGCCGGAAAACTCCATTTACGAAAAGAAATGGGCCTTCACGCTTCCTGAAAGTCTCGAGGAATCGCTCGCTGCGCCGGGCATGCCGAATGCGCTCTCGGAATACAAGACCGGCTGGGACGGCTGGTCGGGCGTGATCCCAACCGACCGCAAAGACATGTGGACGATCTTCTACAACTACTATCTCAATGCGATTGCGGACGTCGACCGCGGCATACAGCAAATCGTCGACGTCATGAACGAGATGGATCTGTGGCGGAATACCGTCGTCGTCTTTACCGCCGATCACGGCGAGATGGGCGGCGCTCACGGCGGCCTCAAGGGTAAAGGGCCGTTTGCCTACGAGGAAAACGTCCACGTGCCGTTGATCGTGGCGCACCCCGCGGCAAAACCCGGCGCAAGCTGTGCTGCGCTGACGAGCCACTTGGATCTGCTTCCCACGTTCGTTGGGTTAACCGGACTGCCGAGTTCGCAACGCCCAGCCGCCGTGACGGCGCTGCCCGGACACGACTTCTCTTCACTGCTCGCCGATCCCGAAAGAGCGGGCGTCGCGGAGATACGCCCGGCGATCCTCTTTAACTACGTCGGGCCGTCGACCGTCGACGGCGCGTTTCTCAAGAAGACGATGGATACGCAGTTCGCCGGTGAATCGTCTCCCCCGCTCTCCGAGGCGAATCTGAGCAAACGCGGGCTGCTCTCGCTGGTGTTCGACGGCCGCTACAAGTTCGGCCGCTACTACGCACCGACGGCCTGCAACACACCGCGTACGCTGGACGAGATCGTCAAGAACAACGATGCCGTGCTCTACGACCTCAAAGACGATCCGACGGAAGTGCGAAACCTCGCGCTCGATCCCGAGAAGAATCGTGACACGATCCTGCGTATGAATGCGCTGCTCAACGACCTCATCGCGAAGGAAGTCGGCCCGAACGATTGCGAGTTGTTGAGTAAGGCGCTGGGTCCGATCGGCTCCACGTGAAGCGCCTACGCCAACGGCTCCTCCGCATGGTAGGCTAGTGTACCCGCAACGCTGGAATTTCGGGGCGCGCGTAGGTAATCAGGACGCACGTTACCAAGGCGAACGCCGCGAGCGGAAGTTTGAGCGACAGAAACATCGCCGCGGTAAATAGGCCCAAGGTGAGCGCAGATCTCCCGAGGGCCCTGCGACGGATTTTCGGATCCAGCTCGCCGCGCCCGCGGGGCACGACCTCGTAGGCGAATCCGTGGTACGAGAGATTGACCAAGATAATGACGGCGGCGTACACGAAGACCGGGACGGCCGCGATTTGTGATGCGGCCACCCAAGCGGTGGCAAACGGCACCAGCGACGCCGAGAGCATGTGCACGAAGTTCCACAAGACGAGCTTCGGCGTCGAGTGCTTCGCAAAACTCCACAAGAAGTGGTGATTGATCCACATGATCACGATCAGGAAGTAGCTGACCACGTAGCTGAGCGCTGTCGGCCACTCCGCAAAGAGCGCGTTGAAGCTTGCGTGCTGCGGCAGCCTCAACTGCAGAACCATGATCGTAATGATCACGGCGAAGACGCCGTCAGAAAACGCCGCCAGCCGCTCCTTGGTGATGCTCTGAGTCACGATCTCGCCCTCCGTCTGGTTCGCACGCGATTGCGGTTCGGGGACAATCTTCATGGTGCCCGTCGAGCAGCGAAGGAACCGTCGTCTCCCTTGGTTGAAACCATGTCTAGGTCTCGTTTTTGAAGGGCAGGC
>DATAQH010000121.1:0-16034 GCA_036264815.1 Candidatus Cybelea sp. | reverse complement strand
CGGCAAGCCGGTGGTCGTGATCAACGGCGAATCGCGTCCGCTCGACGTTCCGCCGATCGTGTACCAAGGCGTGGTGCTGGTACCGGTTCGCGTGATCTCCGAGAGCATGGGGGCCTACGTGCAGTGGGTTCCGGACCGCCGGTTGGTGGTGGTACGGTACGTCGAACCAACCGCTCCGCCGACGGAGGCACCGCCGGCTCCCGAAGAGACGGTAGCGCCGCCGCCTCCACCCCCACCGACTCCCAATCCGCTCAAGATCGGCGGATACTTCCGGTCGTACTACTTCACGCGTCAGAACGCGTCGAACAATCCCGGAACGCAGTTCGACTTTTCGCCCGGCGCAAAGTACAACAGCAACGGCGTCAATCAGGCGAGTTGGAATAGCGCGATCGCACCCCACGTCGACTACACCTTCGGCAATACCGGCTGGGATATCGGCGGATCGTACCTCTACGCGAATCCGATCAACGGTCCGTGCGTCGTTGCCGCCAACCACGCAAAGGGCGCGGTCTGCGTATCGCAGACTCCGCCGAACACCAATCCCGACGACACGCTGCCGGGCTTCACGCTCAGCACCATCTACGAAGCGTACCTCAAGTACCATGCCTACGGATGGGATGGAGCGATGGGGAATATTCTCTTTACTTCACCGTGGGCGAACCCGGCCGACACGCGGCTAAAACCACAAGCGTTCGAAGGCGCCTATCTGAACTACACGGCGCCGTCGGGGTGGAGCGTCGGGGGCGCCGACATGCTGGCCTTCGAAGGACGTACGAGCTCGGCGTTCAGTCGCGAGACGCTGCTAACGAGCTATCCCGCTGGTTCGACCGGCTTGCCATCGAACATCGTCGTCCCCGGGGGCCAAGGGATCAACACGAACGGCTTTAGTTACGCCCGGGCCGGCTACGCGAATCCGTCGGGAACCGGACTGGGCGTCAATGGCTACTTCTACAACGTCAGCGACCTTGTCAACATGTGGTGGGGTGACGGCAAGTACACCTTCCCCGGTAAATTTGCTCCGTACGTAGCCGTCCAGGGCGGTACCGAGAGCAACGCGGGACAGTCGTACCTCGGCAAGGTCGACAGCCAAGTTATCGGCGCGCAAATCGGCGCCAACATCACGAAGAACTTCTTGTTGACCGTGGGCTACGACTCCGTGCCGTGGCACACCGACTCGGTCTTCTTACCGAAGAACGTCACCTGCAGCAACGCGAACTATCAGATCTCGGCGAAGGCGACGCTCGCCTATTTCCTTCCGTTGAATACCGCGCAGTGCTTCAACAACCCTAACGGCACCACGAGCATCTACTATGGCGGCTGGGCCGGCCCGTACACCGACAACACGACGAGCGACCCGTTCTACACGACGAACTTTATGCAAGGCCAACCCGATCGACGCGCTCCCGGCAACTCGTGGCAGGCAACGCTCACGTATACCTCCACGAATCAGAAATGGATCGTGCAGGCCGCCGACGCCTGGTACGACTACGGCAACGCGCTGGGGCCGGAGAATACGAAGATTTGGTGGTTCGACGGGCGCTACCGCTTCAGCCACGTCGGTAAGTCTCCGTATCACGGCCTGCTTCTGCGCTATCGCTATGGCGAGCGCTACCTTTCAAACACCTACTGCGGCGCAGCCGCTACGAACTGTCAGGCCGGTTCTGCGATCGGCTCGACGGAGTTCGGCGGTCTCCCGATCTTCAAGTATAGTCGCGCGATGCTCGAGTACGACTTCTAGATGAAAGAGAACCGATCAATGAATCGCTCATTGCGCGTGACGACCTGGCTCGTCGCCTCCGCCCTCACTCTGTGCGCCGCAGCCTCCGCCGGCGCACAGGGGCAACCCGCGCTCACCCTGCTCAACGTCTCGTACGATCCGACGCGCGAGCTTTACGACGATTACAACGCCGTATTCAGCGCGTACTGGAAGAAGAAGACCGGCCAGACACTCACCGTCCAGCAGTCCAACGGAGGATCGGGAAAACAGGCACGGGCCGTCATCGACGGTTTACAGGCCGACGTCGTTACGCTAGGACTCGCCTACGACATCGACGCGATCTCGCAGCGCGGTTTGATCCCCGCAAACTGGCAATCGCGCCTTCCCGACAACAGTACGCCCTACACGTCGACGATCGTTTTCCTCGTCCATAAGGGCAACCCGAAACGAATTTACAATTGGAACGACCTCGTGCGTCCCGGCGTCTCCGTGATCACCCCGAATCCGAAAACCTCCGGCGGCGCTCGTTGGAACTTTCTCGCTGCTTGGGCTTACGCGCTTTCGACGTCGAAACACAACGATGCCGCGGCTAAAGCCTTCGTCACCAAGCTCTATAAAAATGTCCCCGTGCTCGACTCCGGCGCTCGCGGCTCGACGACCACGTTCGTCGAGCGAGGCATAGGCGACGTCGAAATCGCTTGGGAGAACGATGCGATGCTCGCGGTCGATAAGCTCGGTCCGGGTCGCTTTCAGATCGTTCGTCCGCCCTTGAGCATTCTCGCCGAGCCGCCCGTCTCGATCGTCGACGGTGTCGTCGATAAGCGCCAGACGCGCGCAGCCGCGCAGGCCTATCTTAGCTATCTCTACTCTGCCGAAGGTCAGCAAGTCATCGCGAGGCATTACTTCCGCCCGCGCATGGCGTCGGTTGCGCGGCGCTACTCGTGGCAGTTTCCCTCGATGAAGATGGTCACGATCTCGGCGTTTGGCGGCTGGGATAAAGCGCAGAAAACGTTCTTTGCCGACGGCGGCGTCTTCGATCAGATATACCAGCAGAATCAGTAACCGTGCGAAGGAGCATCATTCCGGGCTTCGGCCTGACGCTGGGTTTCACGCTGGTCTATTTAAGCCTGATCGTCCTGTTGCCGCTTGCGGCAACGTTCGTCCAAACCTCGAAGATCGGTTGGCCGCAGTTTTGGCATATCGTGACGGCACCGCGCGCGTTGGCGGCGTACGCGCTGAGCTTCGGAGCCTCTCTCATCGGCGCCGCGATCAACTTCGTGCTGGGGACGCTGGTGGCGTGGGTGCTCGTGCGCTATCATTTCCCCTTTAAGCGCATCCTCGATTCACTGGTCGATCTGCCCTTCGCCCTCCCGACCGCAGTCGCCGGAATCGCATTGACCACGATCTACGCGCCGAACGGTCTGTTTGGGCGCCCGCTGGCCGAACTCGGGATTCACGTTGCCTTTACCCGGCTCGGCATCGTGGTCGCGCTGACGTTCATTGGCTTGCCGTTCGTCGTGCGTACGGTTCAGCCGGTGCTCGAGGATCTCGATCGCGAACTCGAAGAGGCGGCGGCGAGTCTGGGAGCGAGCCGCTGGAAGACCTTTGCACGGGTCGTCTATCCGGCGATCGCTCCCGCCGCGATCACCGGGTTTGCGTTGGCGTTTGCGCGCGGCGTCGGCGAGTATGGCTCGGTAATCTTCATCGCCGGCAACATGCCGATGCGAACCGAGATCGCCCCGCTGCTGATCGTTACAAAACTCGAAGAGTACGACTATTCCGGTGCGACCGCGATCGCCACCGTGATGCTGATTATCTCATTTATATTGTTGCTCGGGATCAACGCCCTTCAGCGCTGGAGCGGCCGGCGCGTCGAGGGTGAGGTGCCCGAGGAGCCGGAACTGCGCCCGGCCCTGGGTCTAAGTGGTTAACGCGCTCCCGAGGGACCTGGTCCCCGCGATCTCCGAGTCGCCGCTGGTAAAACGGATTCTCATCGGCGTGTCGATGCTGTTTTTGGGCATCTTCCTGCTCGTGCCGCTCGGCTGTGTCTTCGCCGAGGCGTTCGGCCACGGCGTCATGGCGTATCTCGCGAGCTTCCGGGATCCCGATACGCTTACATCGATTCGCCTGACGCTGCTGACGGCCGCCATCGCCGTGCCGTGCAACCTCGTATTCGGCGTGGCCGCCGCGTGGGCAATCGGCAAGTTTGAGTTTTTCGGAAAGAGCCTGCTTATCTCGCTCGTCGACCTGCCGTTTTCGATCTCGCCGGTCGTCGCGGGGTTGACCTACGTGCTGCTCTTTGGGAGCCACGGGTGGTTCGGCGGATGGCTCGCCGCGCACAACGTGCAGATAATCTTTGCGGTTCCCGGAATCGTGCTTGCGACGATTTTCGTCACCTTCCCATTCGTGGCGCGGGAGCTCTTGCCCATGATGTCGGCGCAGGGAAATGACGAAGAAGAAGCGGCGCTAACGCTCGGGGCCAACGGCTGGCAGACCTTCTTCAAGGTGACCCTGCCGAACGTCAAGTGGGCGTTGCTCTACGGCGTAATTCTCTGCAACGCCCGCGCGATGGGCGAGTTCGGCGCCGTATCGGTTGTGTCTGGGCATATCCGCGGCCTTACCAACACGATGCCGCTGCAGATCGAGGTCTTGTACAACGACTACCAGTTCGTGCCTGCATTTGCCGTTGCTTCACTCTTGGCGCTCCTGGCTTTGGCAACGTTGGTCGTCAAGAGCGCGATTGAATGGCGCAGCACCGCTATAGAAAGAGGAGCGCAATGAGCATCACCGTCCGGAACGTCACCAAGAAGTTCGGCAGCTTCACGGCGCTCAACGACGTGAGCCTCGAGATTCCGCATGGTAAGCTCGTGGCGCTGCTCGGTCCGTCGGGATCGGGCAAGACGACGCTTTTGCGCATCATCGCCGGGCTGGAGAATGCCGACCGCGGCGAGGTCCGTTTCGACGGACAAGACATCAGCCGCCAGTCGGCCCGCGAACGGCGCGTGGGTTTCGTCTTTCAGCACTACGCGTTATTCCGGCACATGACGGTCTTCGAAAACGTCGCTTTCGGGCTTCGCGTCAGGTCTCGCAGCGTGCGTCCGCCCCGCGAAGCGATACGGGCGCGGGTACTGGAGCTGCTCGAGCTCATCCAGCTGCGAAGTCAAGCCGGCCGCTATCCGTCCCAACTCTCCGGCGGCCAGCGCCAGCGCGTCGCGCTGGCGCGAGCCCTCGCCGTAGAACCGAGCGTTTTACTCCTGGACGAACCCTTCGGCGCGCTCGACGCGAAGGTCCGTCAGGAGTTGCGGCGGTGGCTGCGCCAACTGCACGACGAGGTCGGCGTGACGAGCGTCTTCGTGACGCACGATCAGGACGAGGCGCTGGAAGTCGCCGATGCCGTCGCCGTGATGAACGGCGGCAAAATCGAGCAGGTTGGCTCGCCCGAAGAAGTCTACCACCGCCCCGCGAGCTCGTTCGTATACAACTTCCTGGGTAACGTGAACCTCTTTCACGGGCGAGTGGACGAGGGGACCACCCGGATCGACCGGGAAGCGACGGGCCACTTGGTCTTCGTCCGTCCGCACGACCTCGATATTGCGCGACGCTCGGCCGGACCGACTTCGCTGCACGTTACCGTTAAGCACATCAACGCGGCGGGACCCATCGTCAAGGTCGAAGCGACGACCGAGTGGGGGGCGCCGGTTCATGTCGAGCTGCCGCAGCAGCGTCTCACCGATCTCGCTCTGCGCAAGGGCGAGCAGATTTTTATCACGCCTCGGGACCTGGCGGTCTTCGCAGACGGAGCGTAAAATGGCGTAGCCGCCGGCGCGGGGGTTCGCGCATTATCGCGTACAATACAGCGCCGACATGGCTTCGACGATGAAGGCGCTCGTCAAACCGGGCCCGGGGCCCGGTTTTCGCTTGACCGACGTTCCGATTCCACAGATCGGACCGACCGACGTGCTGATCCGGGTTGAAAAGGCGGGGCTTTGCGGCACGGACCACCACATCTACGCCTGGGACGCATGGGCGCAGCACCGCATCAAGCCACCGCTCGTTGTCGGGCACGAGTTCATGGGGACCGTCGCCGCGATCGGCGACGCCGTCCACTCGGTGCGCGTCGGCGAACGCGTCTCGGCGGAGGGGCACATCGCCGATCTCACGTGCTTGCTATGTCGAACCGGAAATGCGCACATCTGCGAGCGCGTGAAGATCATCGGCGTCGATCGCGACGGCGCCTTTGCCGAGTACGTCGCGATTCCCGAATATAACGTTTGGCGGCTCGATCCGTCGATCCCCGACGAAGTTGCGGCGATCTTCGATCCACTCGGCAATGCGGTGCATACCGTCATGGCGGCCGGCGTCAGCGTGCGCAGCGTCGCGATCACCGGCGTCGGCTCGATCGGCCTGATGGCGATTCCGGTCGCCCGCGCCGCCGGTGCCAGCTTCGTCTTTGCGATCGACGTCAACCCCGCGAAACTCGAACTGGCAAAGAGCCTGGGGGCCGACGCCACTTTTAACGCGGCTCGGAGCGATCTCGTCGACGAAATCAAAAGCCGCACGCGCGGGGACGGCGTCGACGTGCTGCTCGAAATGTCGGGCAGCGGCGCCGCCATCGATCTCGGGCTGCAACTCGTTCGTAACGGCGGCCGCGCCGCGCTGCTCGGAATACCCGCGGACAACGTGAACCTTAATCTCGCCGAGCGCATCATCTTCAAAGGGCTGACCGTGCTGGGCATCAACGGACGGCGGATGTTCGAAACGTGGTACCAGACTGAGGCGCTCGTGCGCAGCGGACGCGTGGATCCGCGCGCGATCATCACCCACGTGCTGCCCTACACGGATTTCGATCGCGCGTTCGAGCTGATGGCCAAGGGCGAAGCGGCCAAGATCGTCCTCGACTTCAAAGGAGTAGAATCGGCATCATGAATCAGGCTTTCGAAGCGAAGCTGCAAAGCGACCTCGACGTGCTGAAGAAGGCGGGGACCTATAAGCGTCTCCGTCACTTGACGACGCCGATGGCGCCCGAGGTGCACATGGAAGAAGCGGGCGACGTCATCGTGCTCTCCAGCAACAACTATCTCGGCCTCGCCGACCTTCCGGAGGTCGTCGACGCGGGCAAACGCGGCCTGGAGAAGTATGGAGCGGGGACCGCCTCCGTTCGCTTCATATGCGGAACCTTCGACATCCACCGCACCCTCGAAGAACGAATCGCGGAGTTTTTAGGCACCGAAGCGTCGCTCTCATACGTTTCCTGCTGGAACGCCAACACCGGGCTGTTCGCGACGATCTGCGACGCGGGCTCGGCGATCGTCTCCGACGAGCTTAACCACGCCTCGATCATCGACGGCGTGCGACTAGCCTCGAAGGCGCGCCGAGAGCGCTTCAAGCACAGCGACATGAGCGAGCTCGAGGAGAAGCTGAAGGCCGTCCAAGGATGCTTCCCGATCGTCATCGTCACCGACGGCGTCTTCTCGATGGAAGGCGACCTCGCCAAACTCCCCGAGATCGTCGAGCTCGCGAAGAAATATGGTGCGATCGCGATCGTAGACGATTCGCACGGCACGGGTGTGATGGGCAAGACCGGGCGCGGCACGATCGAGCACTACGGCTTGACCGGAAAGATCGATATCATCACCGGCACGCTCGGCAAGGCGCTCGGCGGCGCCGCCGGCGGTTTCGTCGCCGGCAGCAACGCGCTGATCGACACCTTGATTCAGCGCTCGCGGCCGCAGCTTTTCTCCAACGCGCTTCCGGCGACGGTGGCCTGCAGCTCGCTCGCGGCGATCGAGTATCTCGAAGCGCATCCCGAGCTGGCCGAGGCGCTGCGCGAAAAGACGCGCTACTTCCGTGAGGGCCTCAAGCGCATTGGCTACAAGCCGTTGGAGAGCGAGAGCGCGATCGTTCCGATCATCGTCGGCGAGACGGCCTTCGCGATCACCGTCAGCGACAAACTGCTCAAAAACGGCGTCTTTGTCACCGGCTTCGGCTATCCGGTCGTACCGGAAGGTACGGCGCGGATTCGCGTCCAGATCAGCGCGGCGCTGCGCAAAGAGGAGATGGATCGCGCGCTCGCCGCCTTCGAAAAGGTGGGGAAAGAGACCGGATTGCTCGTTTGAGCTACGGCAAACTCTTCGGGGTGCGGCCCGGTACCCGCGTTCGCCTCTCCGAGATCGAATCCGGCTTTACGGGACGGCACGAAAGCCGGCGCTCGGCCCGCGCCGAAATGCGGCACGACGACAGGCGCCTGTGCGATCTTCAATACCTCCTCTATGCAAACCATCGGCGCTCGGTGCTCGTCGTTTTGCAAGGAATGGACGCGTCGGGCAAAGACGGAACGATTCGCCACGTTTTCGACGGACTGAATCCCCAAGGGGCGAGAGCCCATTCGTTCAAAGAGCCATCGCTCGAAGAGCTCGACCACGATTTCCTTTGGCGGATTCAGCTTCAGACGCCGGCCAAAGGCGAGTTCGTGATTTTCAATCGCTCGCAATACGAAGACGTGCTGGTCGTTCGCGTGCATCGGCTCGTTCCGAAATCGGTCTGGTCGAAGCGCTACGAGTCGATCAACGATTTCGAACGCAACCTATCGCTCGCGGGCACGACGATCCTCAAGTTCTACCTGCACATCTCGGAAAAAGAACAGCTGAAGCGCTTTAAGAAGCGGCTCGACGATCCGGCGCGCCAGTGGAAGATTAGCGAGGCCGACTACAGCGAACGCGCGCTTTTCAAGGACTATACGAAAGCGTACGAAGACGTGCTAGAGAGGACGAGCACGTCGTACGCGCGGTGGTACGTCATTCCAGCCAAGCACAAGTGGTTTCGCAACCTAGCGGTCTCAAAGATCGTCGTCGAAACGCTGGAGTCGTTTGGGATGAAGTTTCCCGAGCCGAGCGTCGATCTCGACGAAATTCGCCGCAAGTACCACAGCGCCGAGAAGGCGGAAAAAGGCTAAGGCCGGCCAGAACTCGCTCCCGGCGTTCCCCCAAAACCGTTTTGCCCGCGGCGGCATATCGAGGACATGAACCACCTGATCCTGATTCTTTCCGTACTGCTGGCCACACCCGCCGGCGCCTCGGCCTCGCCGGCCGTGGAGATCCGCAACGATGCCTTTCTCCCCGCGACCCTGACCGTGAATTCCGGCCAAAGCGTCACCTTTACCAATGATGATGACGACGCTCACACGGTTACCGCAACGGACGGCGCCTTCGATTCAAAAGGCCTGGATACGAGCGGCACGTGGCGTCACACGTTTGCAAAGCCGGGCGTGTACAAGTATTTCTGCGAACTCCACCCCTTCATGAAGGGGACGATCGTCGTCAAGGCGGCTGCGCAGTGAAGCGCGGGTCATTTTTAGAGCACGTCGCCTGGACGGGCGCCGGAATCGCTTACACGCTCGGTGCCGGCGGTTTGCTGGCGGGGCGAGCGGTGGCCGGAGCAAACGGCAGCGTGGAGTTCGTGCAGATCAGCGACAGCCACATCGGATTTCATCAAGCCGCCAATCCCGACGTCTCAGCGACGCTGAAGATCGCGGTGGACGCGATCAACGCGATGCCGTCGCAGCCGTCCTTCGTCGTGCACACGGGCGATATCACCCATCTCTCGACGCCGCAGCAGTTCGACGATGCACGCGCGATACTCTCGAACCTGAAGGCGCCGTTGATTGCGTTGCCGGGCGAGCACGACGTAATCGGCAACGACTTCGCGACGTACCTGTCGAACTTCAAGATACCCCAATCGACCGCCGGCGGCTGGGCGTCATGGGACCGCAACGGCGTCCACTACATCGTTCTGCTTAACGTCTTCAACTTCGAGAAGATGGGCCTCATGGGCGCCGATCAGTTGGCTTGGCTTGCCAAAGACCTCTCGACGGTCGCAAGAACGACGCCGGTCGTGGTCTTTACCCACGTCCCGCTCTACGCGCTCTTTCCGCAGTGGGGCTGGACGACCGAAGACGGCTCGAAGGCCTTGGCGATGCTGGCGCCTTTCGAGCACGTCACCGTCCTCAACGGGCACATCCACCAGATCGTCACGCACCAAGAAGGCAACATCCGCTTTGCCAGCGCCGACGCGACCGCCTACCCGCAGCCAAAACCGGGGAGCGCGCCGAAACCGGGCCCGGTGACCCTTCCCCACGACGACCTCTTGCGCGCGATCGGCTACCGCACCGTCGAAATCGATGACGGTCACCTTCGATTCGAGGACCGTCCGCTCGGCTAGCGTGCGCGACGAGCCGCTGGAACTTGCGTTCGAACGCCGGGACGCCGCCGCGTACGAGACGGCCTACGACCGCTTTGGAGGCCGCCTCTACGCGACGGCGCTCCGCCTGCTTCGCGACGCCGAAGCGGCCCGCGAGTGCGTGCACGACGTCTTCCTGCACGTTTGGCATCGCGAGTCGGCCTACTCCGCCGCGCGCGGCAGCCTTGAGGCATTCCTCGTGACTTGCGTCCGCAATCGTGCGTTGATGCAGCTACGAAGCAGCGCGCGCGGGCGCGAATCGATTAAGCGGCTCGAACCGCCCGGCGAATACACTCTCGAGGACGACCCGATCGAACGCGAGCGGATCGGGAAAGCGTTGGCCGCGCTGAGCAAAGATCAAGCCGATGTCGTGCATTTAGCATACTACCGCGGCATGACGCTTGCGGAGGTCGCGGCGCACCTTGCGATCCCACTGGGCACGGTGAAGACGAGGTTGAGCGCGGCTCTGCGAGCGCTGCGACGTTCGCTGATTCCGGAGACGGCAGATGGACTCTAGCGGGCACATCGGCGAAGCGGCAGAGCTCTACGCGCTCGGCGCGCTCGACGAGCACGAGCAAGCCGACGTCGAAACGCACATCGCTCGCTGTCCGGCGTGCCTGCGGCGGGTCGGCGAGGCGGAGGAGACGCTGCTTGCCCTCGAGCGCGGAAGTAAGCCGATCGATCCCCCGCGCAGCCGGGCTAGCGTTCTGCCGATGGCTCGACCCCGCAAAGCGTTCGCATGGTGGATCCCGGCGGCGATCGCGGCTGCCTTCGTTTTGGGGTGGCTGCTGCCGCGCGCGGCCTCACAACCCGGCGTCGCAACGCTCGCGATGATCGACAGCCACTTCTCTCACGCCCAATTCAGCGGTAACGGTCCACCGGCCAAGGTTATCTACGCGCGCGACCGCTCGTGGTACTACGTCATCGTTTCCGGGAGCCGGCGCTTCGACGTCTACGGCGTTCGCGGAACGCAAGCGACGCGGCTGGGAACGACGACCGCGCGAGGCGAGACGAGCGAACTATTCGTCCAGAAGCCGGGGGCGTTTCAGCGTGTCGAGCTGCGCGCAGGCGCCGGCTTCGTGGAAAGCGCTTCGATCCGCTAGCGCAAGCCGCTGCAGCGCGCTACGGCGGGCAGTTGGCGTGCTGCCACGCTTTGAACTTCTCGCACATCTCGGGCGTCCAGCGCTCGCCGGTTCCCGGCGGCGGCATCGTGCCCTGGCTCACGGTCCGGTAGATCGCTTCGGCGTACGATTGAACGGCGTCGTAGCTGGAGAGATCGATGCCCAAGCCTTTCATGTGCTCGACGTCGATGGCGGTGAACATCGGGCGAATGTCTTTGGCGAAACTGATCGTGCTTTCGTCGGTCATTTGCGGTCCCCCAAAAGTCCGAGGTGAAAACAAATGGGTCCCGACGTGTGCAGGACCCGGATTTGGTTGCGGGGGGTGGATTTGAACCACCGACCTTCGGGTTATGAGCCCGACGAGCTACCGGACTGCTCCACCCCGCGTCGCGACCGATTGAAATACGACGAGCCCGGTTTTGCCCCTGCCGGCGCCGAAGAGCGGGCTCATGACGACGGGCTCGCTTGCAGACCGAATCCCGAAAATTCACCTGCACTGCCACCTCGAAGGCGCGCTCCGCGCTGCGACGTTCGTCGAGTTGGCCTCAAAGCACGGCGTGCCGTTACGGTATCAGCCCTCCGCCCTGGCCGCAGAGCCGGGTTCCCCCGAGAACCCGAAAACTGACCCCAACGACCCGTACCGCTTTGAAAACCATCGCGAATTTCTCTACCTCTTTGCAGCAGTCAGCCGGTCGCTGAAGGACGCCGAAGACTACGCGCGCCTGGCACGCGAGTTCGTGGAGGACGCGACGCATCAGGGCGTGATCTACGGAGAGCTTTTCGTCTCGCCGTCGGTATGGACGTTCTTTCACCCGCAACTCGACGTTCGCGCGACGATGGAAGCGATCGTCGCAGAACTGCGCGCGGCGCGGCCGCGCGCGACGTTTCGCCTCTTGCCCGACCTCACGCGGAACTTCGGCGCCGAGAGCGCGATGGCGACGGCGCGCGCGGCCGCAGGGATGACCGACTTGGACGTGATCGGCGTTTCGCTCGGCGGCGACGAACGGCGCTTTCCGGCCAACCTCTTCGCTGAAGCCTTTGCCTACGCGCGTGCGCAGGGGTTGCACTGCGTGGCGCACGCCGGCGAGTCGGACGGCGCGGCAAGCGTGCGCGATGCTCTCGAATTGCTCGGCGCGGAACGAATCGGCCATGGAATTCGTGCGCTTGAAGATCCGCAGGTCGTCGAACTGCTGGCGCAACGTCGGACGGCGCTCGAAATCTGTCCGACGTCGAACCGGCTGACCGGCGTCGCCCTCGATGGATACCCTCACCCGTACGAAGATTTCGACCGGCAGGGCTGCGTCGTGACGATCGACGCCGACGACCCAGCGCTCTTCGAGACCTCGATTACCGCGCAATACCGGATCGTGGAGGGAACGGCCGGCGCGGCGGCCCTGGAGCGTTACGTACGCAATGCCGTCGAAGCATCGTTTGCCCAGTCGTCCGAGAAAGCGGCGATACTCGGCGAAATCGAGCTGGCGGTTGCGGAACTTCGCCAGCAGTCGAGAAGTTAGAGAGAGCATGCCCGGCCATTCCCACTCACACTTCGCCGAGTCGCTCGAAATGTATATGAAGGCGATCTATCGTTTAGAACGCGAGGGCCCCGGCGTGACGACGTCCGCGCTCGCCAGCGAACTCGGCGTCGCCCCCGCTTCAGTCTCCGGAATGCTCAAGAAGCTCGTCAACGATGGTTTCGTCGAGCATGAGGTTCGCGGCGACATTAAGCTCACGCGCAAGGGACTCGAAGTCGCGGTCGGCGTCGTCCGGCGAAACCGGCTTGCGGAGCGGCTGCTGACCGACGTTTTGAAGATGCCGTGGGACGAAGTGTACGCCGAAGCCTGCATTCTCGAACACGCCATCACCGACCGGGTCGAGGAACGCCTCGTCAGCGTGCTCGGCGATCCTCGAACCTGTCCGCATGGGCATCCGATTCCGCCGAAGGACCTGACCGAGCCGATTCGCACCGGCGTGCCGCTTGCGCAAGTCGACCCCGGGAAACGCGTGACCGTCTCCGGCGTGACGGAGCAAATGCCGGAGATCCTGCGCTACCTCGATCAGGTCGGGCTGCGTCCCGGCGTAAAGTTGAAGGTGATCGAAAAGGCACCGCTCGGCGGTCCTCTGACGATCGAAGTGGGCGGCGGACGCCACGCGATCTCCCTCGAGCTGGCGCGCACGGTGATGATCGAATGATCACCAAGTTACTCATCGCGCTCAACGTCATCGGGTTTCTTTGGGAACTCTACGTCGGCGGCCCCGGCGTATTGGGCGGCTTTACCACGCAGCGTAGTCAGAACGTGCTTCTCGAAGGCGCGCTGTTCCCCGCAGCCGTTTTGCAAGACGGACAATGGTGGCGAATCTTCACCGGAGCCTTTTTGCACGGCGGGCTGCTGCATATCGGTGTGAATATGTTGTCGCTATGGTCCGTCGGCCGTTTCATCGAGTTTGCGCTGGGACCATGGCGGATGTTGCTCGTGTACCTCATCTCGCTCGTCGCCTCGGGTCTGGGAGTTGTGTATTTAAGCGCTCCGACCACGCCGACGCTCGGTGCCAGCGGCGCGATATTCGGCATCTTCGGCGCCCTCTTCGCGGTCGGATTCAAACTCGGAAAGCCCGGGATGGACCTCGTGCGCGCCAACGTCGGCATCCTCGTCATCAACCTGATCATCACGTTTACCGTACCGGTCATCTCCTGGCCGGCGCACGTCGCCGGCCTTCTTGCCGGCTTCATCGCGACGTTTGCGATTTACGTCCCGCCGCGCCGGGTCGCCCCGGTCGTCGTCGATGCTTCGACCGGCCGAACGCTGGAGACCGAGTACGAAACGCCCAACGATCCTCGCCCGGCGCCGTGAGCGAGAGCCTCGAGCGGATCTTCGGACCCGACGGACCGATCGCGCAGAAGCTGCCGGGCTACGAACCGCGGCCGGGGCAGCTGCAGATGGCTCAACTCGTCGAGCGCGGAATCTTGGAGAACGTCCACACCATCGTCGAGGCGGGAACGGGCGTCGGAAAATCGCTCGCGTACCTCGTACCGGCGGTGCGCAGCGGAAAGAAGGTCGTGCTGTCGACCGGCACGATCGCGCTCCAGGAACAGCTCGTGTACAAAGACATTCCGCTGGTCGAAGCGGCGCTCGGCCGGCCGATTCGCGTTACCCTCCTGAAGGGCCGCTCGCACTATCTCTGCCGCGAAAAGTTCGAGCGCATGCGCGCGGATCGGCTGCTCGCCCCGTCGCCGTCGATGCAGCGCGTCTGGGACTGGGGAGCACACACGCGCACCGGCGACCGCGCCGAGCTTTCGTTTCTGCCGCCTGCCAACGAATGGGAACAGCTCGATGCCGATGCCGACGAGTGCATCGGGGAATACTGCCCGCATTTTCGCGATTGCTTTTACTTCGATAAGCGCGACGAAGCGAAGTACGCCGACGTCGTCGTCGTAAACCACGCGCTCTTCTTTCTCGACTTGGCCGGGGGCGGCGGATTGCTTCCTCCGTACGACGTCGCCGTGCTCGACGAAGCGCATCAGTGCGAACGCTGGGCGACCGACGCCGTAACCGCGGTACTCTCGGGAAGCAGCATCGGACGCATGCTGCGCAAGATGCGCCGCACGTACGATCTGCCCGCGGCATTCGAAGGTGAGCTGGAAGCCGCGGTCGCCCGTCTGGAGACATCGCTGGCGCGCGTCCCCGGCGACCGCTATCCGCTCGCCGCTAACGAAGATGCGGGCGCGCCGCTGGCAAGTCTTCGCCGTATTCTGTACGATCTCGAGAACTGGCTCTTCGCGAACTGGATGGATGCGCGTAAGCACAAGAGCACCTCGGAGGCCGGTGAAGCGGAGCGACGGCGGGACTTAATGCTGCGTTCGGTCGTCGCGCACGAGGCGGTCATCGATCGAATCGAGGCCGGCTCCGACGAAACGATCGCGTGGGCCGAGCGCAGCGACGCCGACGGGCGGTATTCGGTGCACTGTGCGCCGCACGAGGTCGCCGGCTTTTTGCGCGCCACGCTCTTCGCGCGGACGCCCAGCGCGATCCTCACTAGTGCGACGCTCTCGACCAATGGTTCGTTCGATTTCGCGCGCCGCCAGCTCGGAATCGACGACGCACAGGAACTGGTCGCGCCCTCACCGTTCGACTACGCACGCCAAGCGCGGCTCTTCATCGCACCGGCTGCGTACAACCCGAAGTCGCCGGAGTTCGCTCGCCGGGCCGCGCCGCTTGTCGAGGAGTGCCTCGAGCGCAGCCGCGGCCGTGCCTTCGTGCTCTTCACGTCCTACGCGCGCCTGCGCGAGGTCTATGCGCTGCTGCGCGAGCGGCTCGCGTATCCGGTCCGCCTGCAGGGACAACTGCCGCGTTCGCACCTGATCGATTGGTTCCGTCGCACCCCGGGCGCCGTGCTCTTCGGGACGGGCACGTTCTGGGAAGGCATCGACGTCGCCGGCGACGCGCTCTCCTGCGTGATCATCGATCGCCTGCCGTTCCCCTCACCGAGCGATCCACTCGTGATGGCGCGCGTGCGCGCGCTGGAAGAGCGGGGCTTCGACGGTTTCGAACACTACATGGTGCCCGCGGCGACGGTGCGCCTCAAACAGGGCTTCGGGCGTCTCATTCGCAGCGGCAGCGATCGCGGTTTGATGGCGCTGCTCGACGGGCGCGCCTCTTCGACGCGCTACGGAGCGGCGATCCTTTCGGCACTCCCTCCGGCGCTGCGCATTGAAGACCTCGACGAGCTTGCACCCTTCTTCGCGCGGGAAGACGTCTCTTGAAACGACCCGCGGCCAATCGAGCGCAGAGGCGATGAGCGAAGCCTCAATAGCGTAGCGAGGCCTGAGCGACAACCTGTGCGCCGTCCATCAACGCCAGCTGATCCATGCGGTGGCTCTTTGGAAGATAGAGCATCGCGACGTCGCCGTGCGGCACAGCCTGCCCGAGCATCGTCTGCTCTCCGTCGTGCATCCATACGACGCC
>DATAQH010000112.1:0-2602 GCA_036264815.1 Candidatus Cybelea sp. | reverse complement strand
TTGCGCTCGGGAGAAGGCGGCGGCGTCATTTGCGCGTCGGGCTTGATGAGATTGCGCGGCAGCGGAGGCGGCGTTGCGGTCGTCGTTTCGGCGCAGACGCTCTTTTCAAATCGATCGGTCGACGCTGCGAGCACGCTTCCTCGCCCAAAGACGGCGTCGTGACTGTGAACCCCGAGGCTGAGAAAGCCGGACCGAACGCCGCCGACGAAGGTTCGCTCGAACTGCGTTTGGATCGTGTCTCCGCAGAAGTTCACCACGTCGTCGATATCGAGCGTCAGGTCTTCCGAGACGTTGGTGGTGAACGTTCGTTTCGTTTGGTTGCTCTGCGTATCGTAGTGACCCTCGGCCAGGTCACCGGCCCTGGCGATCACGTACCCGTTGACGATCACGTCCTGCGCCACGGCCAGTTTTACCTTACGCGCTTGCGGCGTCGTTTCTTGCGCACTCGCGCGAACGTCCTTGGTGACCAAGATCGGGATGACGATCCCCCTCGGGACGGCGATCCCGGAGGGCGTGGGGTCTGCCGCGCCGGCCGCGGCCGTCGCCGCAAATGCCAGCACGACTGCGGCCGCCGTGCGTATCGATTGAATCATCTTAGAAAATTTCTGCAGCGCCCGGTGACAACCGCTTTCCGGAGAATGTTCTACGGGTTAAAAAAATCCAAGCGAGGAATCATATGGTTGAATTGAATCATTTACTCCGACGTGCGTTGCTCGCAGCGGCGATCGCTTCGGTCACGGCCTGCGGGCATAGCAGCCAGACGGTCGCACTATCGGCGGTAAGCGCCGATCCGTCGAGTTACGACCAGCAGGATATCACGGTCTCGGGTACCGCGAAGGATGCAGTAACCCGGCAGACGCGCCGAGGCACGGCGACCCGGTACCAGCTCTGCGATACCGCCTGCATCAACGTGATCGCGTTCGGAGCGAGCGGCGTAGCCGACGGCAGCAAACAGACCGTGACCGGACGCTTTCACACGAGCTTCGGACGCCGCCGCGTTCTCTCCAACGTGCTGGTCGTCGGAGGGCGGCCGCAACCGCAGGGGTCGGGCCCCTAGCGCTCGATCAGTTTGAGCATTTCGGGAGCGTAACGATCGCCGGCGGTTCGCGCAGCCAGCCCCTCGAGCCGCTCCAACTGCTCGGCGTTTAAGCGCAGTTCCAACGCCCCAACGTTCTCCTCGAGGTAGCGCACTCGCTTCGTCCCGGGAATCGGAACGACGTCGTCGCCGCGCGAGAGAACCCACGCGAGGGCGACTTGCGCAGGCGTCGCACCGCACTCTTGCGCGACCTCGCGCACGACCGCCACGAGCGATTCGTTGGCGTGCGCGTTGCGCCCCGAGAAACGTGGGTGATTCTTGCGGAAATCGTTTGGCGCGAGGTTGTTGACGTCGAGCGAACCGGTGAGGAAACCGCGGCCGAGGGGGCTGTACGGCACAAATCCAACGCCCAGCTCGCGCGCCGCCGGCAGAATCCGTTCCTCGACGCCGCGCTCCCAGAGTGAGTATTCGCTCTGCAGCGCGCTAATCGGGTACACGGCGTTCGCTCGCCGCAGGCTGTCGGCAGAGACTTCCGAGAGGCCGAGGTAGCGCACTTTTCCTTCTTCTACCAGCTCTTTCATCGCTCCGACCGTCTCCTCAATCGGCACGGCGGGATCGCGACGGTGCTGATAGTAGAGATCGATCACGTCGATACCAAGGCGCTGCAGCGATTCGTCGGCCACCCGCTTTGCGTTCGCCGGTGATCCGTCGACGCCGCGCGTCCCATCGGCAACAGTAAAGCCGAACTTCGTCGCGACGACGACCCCCGCGCGCCGGTCTCGAATCGCCTTCCCAACCAATTCCTCGTTTCGATACGGACCGTAGACCTCGGCAGTGTCGAGGAAGTTGACGCCGAGATCGAGCGCACGATGGATCGTCGCAATCCCTTCGCGCTCGTCGCCGTCACCGTACGCGCCGGTCATCCCCATGCATCCCAAACCGAGAGCCGAGACGGTCAGCCCTTGCGTTCCAAGTCTGCGCTGTTCCATCGTACCCTTCCCTTCCCGCGTTTATGGCTTTGCTAACTGCCCGGGATCTCTTTTTACGCCGGGCTGCGTCCCGGGGATAATGGACGACGGAAACTCCCCTCATGAAAGGGCCGGAGCGCAACGGTTACCGTCGCGCTCCGTGGGACTTGGAGGACCGGCGAAGCTTTACCAGCCGCTTCCGCTGCTTCCGCTGCCGGTGCCGCCGCCTCCGCCGCCGCTCGGCGTCGGGGTTGCTTGCGGACCGGGCGCGGCGTGCGGCGCGACGACGAGTACGTCGTGCATTCCAATCGAATAGTGGAAGGCGCAGCCGATCAGATAGATCCCGGCTTTGCCGAGCGTCATCGTAACGGACTTGCCGGGATGGATCAGGCCGCTCGCGTAACCGAGGCCGAATTTCCCTTCGCCTTTCGCTCCTTCCGAGAGCTTTATGCCTTTGGGGAAGACGGCGGGCGGCGCGTGGATCTCTTTGACGAAATCGAGCGTGTGCGTGACTTTCTTCGAAAGGTTTACGATCGTGATCTTCGAGTACGGCGCAAAGCCGAGCGACTGCGAGCGCGCCTGCTGCGTGTAGCTGGTG
>DATAQH010000084.1:0-3012 GCA_036264815.1 Candidatus Cybelea sp. | reverse complement strand
GGCGCGCGCGCACGCCCTGCAAGCCGAGTACTGGTACGCGCCAGGTTCCTACATGTTTCCAAAGGCCAAGGCCGCGATCGTCCGCGCGCTCGAGATCGATCCGGGCTGCGCGGAGGCGCGTGCGACGCTCGGGAACCTCGTTCTCTTTTGCGACTGGAACTGGGCGGAGGCCGAGCGGGAAATCGAAACCGCGGTGCGGCTCAACGCGAAGTCGGTGTGCGTTTACGTCAACGCCGCGTGGTTCTATCTGTGCAAGGGCGCCGGCGCCAAAGCGTTGCGAGCGATCCAGAATGCGCTCGCGATCGAGCCGTCGTCACCCGCGCTCCAGCTCTCCCTGGCACGCACGTTCGTGCACACCGGCGAGTACCGTCGCGCGATCGACGTGTTTTCGAGCCTCATCGAAAGCGGGCCCGATTTTTCAATCGCGCGACGCTATCGCGCGCAAGCGTTTATCCTCTCGAAGCAGCCCGCGCGAGCGATCTCAGACCTGCTCTTGCTTCCCCAGGACCGGGCCGAAGATATTGCACTGCGGCTTCCGCTACTCGGGCGTGCGTACGCCGATTGCGGCGAGAACGAGCGCGCCGAAGGGATCTATCGGACGCTGCAGGAGATGTCTCGCACGGAGTTCGTGTGTGAGTTTAATCTGGCAACCGTGGCCGTCGGCCTCGGACGCCTCGAAACCGCGCTGCGGCATTTGGAAGAGGCATTCGCGAAGCGCGAGCCGGCGCTGCTCATGCTGCGCAGCCTACCGTGGTTCGCTCCGATCGAGCAGCGGGCACGTTTCAAGGCGCTGCTTGCCGCGATTTGGCCCCGTCCCGAAGCGCCGCCGAAGACGCTGCCGTTTTACTCGCGCGCGGCCACGGGGTACACCGCCGGGCTCGGCAGTCCGTTGGCGTCGACGCTGCGAACGCCCAGAATGTAGTCGTCCTTCGAAACCGGCACGGTCGCTTGCGTGACGCCGCCCACGTTGCGCGCGTACTGCCATTGCGGCGCGTCGGTCGTGCGCCAGAGAATTTCGTAAGAGGCCGCATCGGCCGCCGTGCTCCAACGCAGCGTCGAGTCGTAACCCAAGCGCGAGAGCACGAGGCGCGCTTTATCGGGCGGCGCGGGGCCAAGTGCGAGGGTCGCCAACGCCGCGACGTTGGCTCGCGTCGCACGCGCTAAATACTGCCAATCCATAAAAATGGGCAGGTCTACGTACTGGACGCCGTCCCGCATGCCAACGTCTTGGTGCTGGTGCGTGAAATTCTCGTGTGCTTCGACGAAACGCACGGCGGCGGCGAAGCCGGCATCTTGGAACGACTCCTGATCGCCGCCTCGCAGGAAGCGATCGGCGCGATAAATCTGCCGCACCGAAAGGTCGACGTAGGCGGGCACGACCGCCGCGATAAAGCGGGAAAGCTCGCGCGAGGGCGAGTCGTTTTCAGAGCCGACGAGGTTGACGCGGGCGATGTCGGTGCCGGCCGGCAGCGCCTGGCTGAAGACGCGAATCACGTTCTTCTCGGAGCTGCCGTCGCCGCCGGTGGAGTTACCGATGATATCGTCGTTCAGAACGGCGAGCACGGGCGCGTGCGCTGCCGCGAGCTCCCGTGCGTAGTGATTGCTGCCCCACAATCCCAGCTCTTCGCCGTCGAAGCATGCGAAAACGATCGTTCCCCGGAAATGCGTACGCGCCATCACGCGCGCGGCCTCCAGCACCGCGCCGACGCTCGAACCATTGTCGTCCGCGCCGGGTGCGGTTCCCGCACCGTCAGTGCAATGGCCGTCGCAATCGTCGAAGTGGCTCGACATCACGTAGATCCGGCCCGGCTCGCTGCCTACAAGGGTTGCAATCACGCTCGATTCGGATACCGCGCGGGGGGTTTTGGGCGTCTTCGGTTGCAGGTACGTGTCGAGCTTGACCGTCATTCGTCCGCCGGTCGTCGCGGCGATCGCTTTGAACCTGGCCGCGATCCAGTCTCGCGCCGCGAAGACGCCGTACGTAGCGGTCGACGTCCGTTCGGAGAAGTCGTTGCGCGTCCCGAAGTCTACCAGCGTCTCGACGTCGCTCTTGAGACGGTCGGCGCTGACCGCCGCGACCATCGACGCGATCGGCGGATAGGGGGCCGTCGCGGGCAAGGCTGCGTCGGCGCCGGCGCCAAGCAGCGATCCGGCCGCGACGAAGCAGGCAATCCGTGCAAAACGAGGCAGGTTGAGCAAGGTCATGACCCAACGTTGTACGGCACCGTACAATCCTCCTGATGCAAGGGAAGCACTAGGCGCCGAACCTGCCGTCTACGTGCTCCGCTGCGGCGATGGGTCGCTCTACACCGGCGCTACCGTCGACTTGCCGCGCCGCCTGCTCGCGCACCGGCAGCGCAAGGCTGCAAAGTATACCCGAGGGCGGCTGCCCGTGTCGCTGCTCGCGTGGTGGTATCCGGGAACCTTTGCCCTGGCAAAATCGCAGGAGGCTCGCTTCAAGCGGCTGACGCGGGCGGCGAAACTTTCGGCCTTGCGCTCCGGCGAAGTCTACGGCTGCCGAGTTCGATTTCACAGCGAGGCGTAGCGACCGCGCGCGGAGAGGTAGACGTCGCGAGTGACGGCGTGGATCGCCGCGTACGCGGCAGCATAGTCGTAGGCGTCCTTCGTCATGATCGCCAGGACGAACGGGTAGTCGCCGAACGGCGAGACGACCGCGACGTCGTTGCGGGTTCCTTCGATCTCGCCGGTCTTGTTAGCCACCGCGGTGTGCGCCGGAAGCGCCGCCGGTATTCCGTCGCGGTCCGTTTGACCGCGCATGATGTCGAGCATCGCGCGGCAATGACGCGGGGAGACGATCGTCGGAATGCCTTCATGCGCGCCGAGCTCGATGAGGTAGAGCAGGTGTCCCATATCCGCCGGTGTCGAGACGTTGTCGTTGTGATGCGCGATGGCCGTATAGTCGAGGAACTTGCGCGCCAGGTGCGTTCGAGTCATCCCGGCTCGCTTTCCCACGGCGTTGATCGCCTGGACTCCGAAATGCCCGATCAGTAG
>DATAQH010000277.1:0-10469 GCA_036264815.1 Candidatus Cybelea sp. | reverse complement strand
CAAGGCGCTGATCGCGAACTTCGTGATCGTCCCGATCCTGGGGGTGCTGCTTGCCCGGCTCTTTGCGCTGCCCGAGGAGATCGCGACCGGCTTTCTTTTGATGGCGATCGCGCCGGGCGTTCCGTTCGTGCTCGCATCGGTGCGAAAGCGCGGCGGAAGCCTTGGCTTGGCCATCGAGCTCGCCGCGGTTTTGCCGCTCGTCTCGATCGTCACCGTCCCCCTGACGGCGCATTACGTGCTGCCGACCGCGGAGGCCGCGCAGTTGCCGCTTGGGCATTTCGTCGTCACGCTCGTTCTCTTTCAACTGCTTCCGCTGTTGATCGGGATAACGATCGGAACGACGCTCCCGAATATCGCGCCGCGGCTCTCGCGTATCGCGCAGATCGTCTTCCTGATAACCGTCCTCGCCGTTCTCATTCTGCTCGCGCCGAAGCTCGCCGGCGGCGTTGCCGCGGTCTACGGCTCGCGCGGCATGTGGGCGATGCTCTGCATCTCGATCCTTGCGATGCTCACCGGCTGGCTTCTCGGGGGTCCGCTGCCCAAGAACCGGCGCGTGCTCGGCATCGGGACGACGCTGCGCAACATCGGGCTCTGCGCCGTGATCGCGACGACGAGCTTCCCGGGGACGCTCGTCACTGCTGCGGTGCTGACGTACCTGCTGATTCAGTTCGTCATCGTGACGATCGTCGGGGTGTATTTCGCTCGCAAGACGAAGGAGGCTCTCGCGTGACGCCGCTGATCTTCTCTCAGTTTGGATTCAAGGCGCTCACGGTCGTCGACTACATCTCGCTGATCGCCGCGACGACCAATGCATTCAACGGCGCGCTCCTCGCGCGCCGCCCCGACCACTACCGGCATTTCACCGTGATCGGGGTCATCGTGCTGGCCTATGCGGGCGGTATCGGCGGCGGTATCGTGCGCGACATCCTCGTGAACAAGGTGCCGGCGCCGCTGACGAATCCGTGGTACCTGATACTGTGTTTGAGCGCCGCGTGGCTGGCGATCATGATCGATTTCGGCAGCGGGCAGAAATTCAAAGACGGTCTCTTTCAGTTTATGACGGCCTTCTCGCTGCCGTGGTACGCGATCGTCGGGGCGCAGGCGGCCCTCGCCGTCCACCTCGGATACGCGGCGGCGGTGATCATCGGCGTCATCGCCACGACGGCCGGTCGCTGGATCATCGACACCGCGTGTCTGGTCGTTCCCAAGCAGCTCGTCCGCGGCGAGTTCTTTATGATGGCCGCGATACTCACGGGAACCGTCTACGTTATCCTAAATGCGGGGATGGGTGTTTCCGTGATCGTCTCGACGGTGATCGCCTTCTTCGTAGGCTTCGGATTCCGGCTCACGTGCCAGACGCTCGGGTGGGAGGAATGGGAGCCGTGGGAGCCACAGGCGCTTGCCGTGGGCGAAAAAGCCCGTAAAACGCTGGGCGAGGGGTTACACGCCGAGCTCAATTCCAATGGAGGAGAGTCATAGTTGAGCAAGACCGCCGAAAAGCCGGGTGCGACTCCGCTTGTAACGCACCGCGAATTCAAGCTGCTGCTGAAACCGGAGAAGTTTCCCAATCGACGAGCGCTGCTGGAGTTCGGCGAGCTGCTGCGTCACACGGCTGAAAAGCTCGGCGTGCACTACGAGCCGGTCGAGGCGGTCGACTCGCAGCTGCGTATCGTTCAGTTTTACGATACGAAGAATCAGGATCTCCGCAAGAACAAGCTCATCTTTCGGACGCGGCAGATCCGCGAAGGCGGCTGGCCCGACGAGAGCTGGGAGCTCACGTTCAAATGCCGCGCGCCGGAGTATGCAAAAGCAGCGAGCTTCGACACCGATACGAACATGACGCAGCTGCAGAAGAAAAAATTTAAAGAAGAGCTCGTTCGCGGCGAGCATCCCGGCACGATGACCAGCATCTTTTCGAATAACGTGATCGTCGAATATCCCGAGGTGCAGATGACGTTCCCGTTATCGCGCCTGGCGGCCGCGCTTCCGCACCTCGCGACGCTCGGCGTCAACATGGACGAGCCGCTCTCGATCGTCGCCGGCGCGAAGGTCTTCGAGATCCAGTCGAATTTGGGAACGCTTTCATTCGGGCACGGCGTCACCGCGACCGCGTCGCTCGCGTTGTGGGCGCGCCCGGTTCCCGACCGCTTCGAGCCGTTGATCGCCGAGTTCGGCTATTCAACGCACGTGCGCGGCAAAGAGAAGGAAGAGGTCGGGCAGAAAGCGGCCGACGACTTCTTCAAAGCCCTTCAAATCCCGCTGCGCGACTATTTGAGCGACGGGACGACCAAAACCGCGCTGATCTACGGCGACGAGGGCTCCTAACGCCGTTTCGAGCGCCGGCGTGGAGACTCGATCTGACGACGCGATCGACGAGTCGCTCCTGCGGGATCCGCTCGAGCGCCCGATCTTCATTGCATCGGTTGCGCTAAACTTCGTCTTGATGGCGCTGGCCCTCACGCTGGTGTTCTATACACCCGGCTGGCTGAAGTCGCACGCGCTGCTCAACAAAGACATTACCTTCCTGCGGATTCTCGCCGTCACGGCGCTCGTCGGAATACCGCTGCTCGTGCTCAATCGAAACCGCCGCGAATCGGCGGTGCGGGGAAACTCGGTGCGCCTCTCCGAGGGACAGTTTCCTGAAGTCTATGCAATCCTGCGGGATCACTGCCGGCGCCTGGGAATGACCGAAATGCCCGAAATCTTTCTCACGTCGGGCTCGATCCAGCCGTACTCGCAAGCGTTTTCCTCCTGGCACGAGAAGTACATCGTACTGCATCAAAACATCTTCGAGATCGACGATCGCAAGACGCTGGACGTGATCTCCTTCGCGATCGCCCACGAGCTCGGGGCGATTCGCCTCGATCAGACGGCGGTCTGGAATGAGATGCTGCTGACGTACATCAGCTCGATCAAGTGGCTGCGATCCCCGCTCGAGCGGGCACGGATATTCTCGCGCGATCGCTACGGTGCGGCCCTGGCGCCCACCGGATTTCGCGGGTTGCTGATCAATGCGGTCGGCCGGCGCCTCATGGACCAGGTTAATATTGAGGATTATTTCGCGCAGCTGCGAAGCTACGGCGGCTTTTGGTCGGCGGTGAACGTTTTCTTCGAGCCGAAGCCGCAGGTCCTCACCCGCCTGCGCCGCCTGCGCGATGCCGGCTACAAGTACGTCCCTCACCAGACGAACATTTAGGAAAGCTGTTATAGATGCAGCAGCGCCGGTTCACCCTGGGCTTCGGGCCGGGGTTGGTCTCCGGTGCCTCGGCGAACGATCCGACGACGGTCGGCTCGATCGCGGTCGTCGGCGCGGCGACGGGATACGGGCTGGCGTGGCTCGTCGTTTTGCTGCTGCCGATGTTGGCGATCGTTCAGGCAATCGCGGCATCGGTCGCCGCTGCCTCGGGGCTGAGCCTGCAGCAGGCGATCGCGCGCACCTGCGGGCGCGGTCCGGCAGTCGTGAGCGCGGCTGCGATCGTGGGCATCAGCCTTTTCACGCTTGGCGCCGACGTTGCGGCGGGGGCGCAGGCGCTCGCGCTGCTCTGCGGGGTTCCCTACTATCTGTTCGTCGTACCGATCGTCGCGGCCGGGTGCTGGGTGCTCGCGACGAAGTCGTACCTGCGCATCGAACGCGTCCTCGCCTCGCTGACGCTGATCTTTCTTTGTTACGTTGCGAGCGCGATTTTGGCGCGGCCGAACTGGGGCGAGGTGCTGCGCAGTATCGTGCTTCCGCACTTTTCGTTCGGACCGGTGTACGTCGTCGGTGCGCTTGCATTATTAGGCACGACGCTGACGAGCTACGTCTATTTCTGGGAATCGATCGAGATCGCCGAGCGGCGTGCGGCTGGGTCGGAGGTTCGAGCGGCCCGTTCCGATGCCGCGATCGGCATGCTGGTCGCGGGCTCGAGTTTTCTCTTCATCTTGGTTGCCACCGCGGCAACCTCCGGGATACACCACGTCGCGATCCTTACGGCGGCCGGCGCGGCTGCCGCGTTACGGCCGCTGGCGGGCGCCTGGGATCAGCGTCTTTTCGGAATCGGTCTGTTTGCCTCGGCCGCAATCGCGATTCCAGTGATCTCGGCGACCAACGGTTACGTCGTCGCGCAGTTGCTCGATCATCCGGCGAGCCTTACGCTGCGTCCCGCCCAGGCACCGGTATTTTACCGCGTGATTTTTCTCTCGCTCGCATTTGCCGGCCTCTTGGCGCTGCTGCCAGTCCCGATGATCTCGCTGCTCTATTGGGTCTCCGTCGCCGCCGGTGTCGCGACGCCGGTCACCTTGACGCTGACGATGATCGTCGCGCAGAATCGCGAGCTGATGCGCGGGCGACCGATCGTGCTGCCGCTGGCATGCGCGGGCTGGGCGATCGTTGCGGTCGTCACGCTTTCCGCGGGCGGCGCGCTCCTCGTGGCGCTGCGATCCGCGCTGCACCATTGAACGGTCGGGCGCCGAAGGTCTGCTTTCCGTCAGCCTCACGCAGGCGGCTGGCTCGGGCTTTATTCGGCGGTTAAGAGAGAGGCCGGGTGCGCTTGGCGAATCTTCTACGGCCCAGGGGCTTTTGGCGAGGAGGTACGGCGCATGAAGAGGTTCGGCGATGTTTGATTGGCAGAAGCAGACGCAGCTTTTCGACTACGTCGACCAAATGATCGCGTCCGAGGCGAGCAAATACGATTCGGGGACGCCGATCCGCGAGGGTCTCGACCGCCTTAAAGCCGTGGTCGACTCTCAGCGAGGCCTCGCGGATAAGATGAAAACCGCGACGCCGGAGAACGCGCAAGCGCTCTTTGCCGAGATGGCCGCCGCCCACGCGAAATACCTTCGCGCGCTAACGGTCTGCACCGAGTTGATGCAGCAAGCGGGGATGGACTACAACCGCGATCTGCTGCGCAAACTCCAAGAGCTCGGCTTTCCCGTCGGCTAGACGCCCGGACCGGAGGGGGCCCTCGGTGCGTCTCCTCGGGCCCCTGCGGATAAAATAGCAAGCTCGCATTCGGTCTGCCTGGAGTTCGGATTAGAACTCGCCTGACAAGGGAAGCGTCGCCGAACCTTTGAAGAAATCCGGCGGACAAGCGCAATCATACTCCATGAAACGGCCATCGCTCCAGGGCGGTGGCCTTTTCGATGCAGAAACCCGTCGGAGTCTTTTTCTGAGGAGGAGGCGTGACGGACCAGGCGTTCCAATTCGTCGCGGTAAGCACCCGGTGAGATCGCACGCAGCCGCGGCGATGCCGTTTGCGCTGTGCGTTCTTTTGGCGGCAAACGCGCCGGCCGATCCCGATGCCTATCAAATCTTCGAACACGCAAAACGAGTCCTCGAGGCGCAGTCATACCCGGACCCAATTTTCTATCGCACCACGGTCCAAGTCTCCGAGGGCGACAAGGACGAAGCCGAGCATTTCCACGGCGAAGCATTCTCCGGCGGCGATGTTCGCGTCGAAGGAATCAGCGACGAAGAGCAGGCTGCGCCGCACGACGCACGCGGCGTGAACTTCAAGCTCTCCTTGTCGATTGGGTGGAACACCGGAGCCGGAGGACAGAGCGAAAGCGCCACCGCGGACGCGCATCGCAAGGAGGCCTCTCCGGACTATCTGGGCATTCCGCTGATTAGTCCGAGCTATTTATTTGGCTTGACGCCGGCTCACGCAGACGCGTCGAAAGGGATTCCGCTCGGTACGCCCGGTTTGCCGACAATCGCGACCGTTACGGCGGTCGACCGGGTGTACGTCGTATCCTTGGTAGGAACGGAGTCGTTGGGCGCGTTGTACGCATACCATTTGCACCTCTCACCGACGAGCCATCCGGGACGTTACAGAATTCGAGAACTTTGGGTGGATGCGTACACCTATCAGGTCGTGCAGCTCGAGACTCAGGGTAACTTCAGGGATGCGCCCATGTCGAACGTCCCATGGCTCGTGCGCTTTCAAAACGTCGGCGGAAACATCTACATCCAAAGCGAGACAGCGCTTCAACCCCTTGTCTTTCATCACGACAGAACGTTTTCCACTGCCAGCATTAGCTTTGACGACATTCGTGGTGCAGATAACACGCTCCCGATCTTGCCGGCGTCAGACAGAGAGGCCGGCATCAACCTGCGCGAGCCGTACCGAAAGTAGACCGACGAAAAAACAGGGCGGACGCGTATGCGCCCGCCCCATTCCAACCTGGTTCAAAACCGGATTTAGTAGGCTTTGTCCGTCTTGGGGGTTCCCCACCCGGCGGGACCCGAGTACTGTCCGAACTGGTTGGTGCCGGCCGTGCAGAGATAGCTTCCGCTGCAGCTGCCGTCAGAGCCGCTCGTGATCTTATGAAGGTCCTTTTTGAGCGCCTTCTTCTTGAGTTGCCAGAAGCTCTCTCCGGCGTTGAGTTTGCCGGCGTTGCCTTTGATGCCGATGATGCCGGCGGTGAACGGAGAGGCGACGCTGGTACCGCAAATCCCTCCCCAGCCGCCGTACTCGCTTATGTAGACCGCGACGCCCGGAGAGCAACCCGACTGCGACGAGATATCGGAGTCGGTTCGGCTGCTGCAACTGGGATCTTTCTGCCACGACGGCTTCGAGACACCGGGGCTTCCGACGACGCTCGAGCTGGCGCAGCCTGCTCCGGCGTCGGGCCACACGGATTCCGTGAAACCGCTACCGCTGGTTTCGAGCTGCGTACCGCCGACGGCGATTACGCTATCGAGGACCGACGGGCCGCCGATGTTGTTGTAGGCATCGTCACCCGAGGATGCGAGATACGCGATGCCGGTCTTATTGAAGTAATTGGGGAAATTCGTGTCGCCGCAGTCCCAGCTGCCGTAGCAGATCCAGCTGTTGCTGACAATCGTTGCACCGAGCGTCACGGCTTCACTTTCGGCCTGTTCGAAACCGCTGATGCTATCTGAGGCTTCCATCAGGAAGACGGTGCACTTCGGGCAAGAAGCGGAGATCATCTCGATATCGAGAGCCGTTTCCCCACACCAGCCGTAGTTTCCGCAGCTGGGTGGGTAGTTGCTCTGCTGCCCGCTCGAGTTGTACTTCTTCAGCGTACCGGTGGGCAGACCATACGTGCTGCGATACGTCGAAAAGTCGGTCGAGGCGTCGGGGAGATCGCCGGCTTCGATCACGGCCACGTTGACGCCGCCTCCGTTGCCGAGCTGGCCCGTGAGCTTGTACGCCTTTTCAAGCTGTTGAGCGGTGAATCCGCAACTGGACGACGGCGAGCAGGCCGGCGAAATACCGTTGCGTTGGACTTCGAGCGCCAAGCACGTCGGCTGGCGAAGGACTTGCGGGCACTCCGTCTTTGCGAGGTGCATCCGCTGCCACTGCGGGGCGACTTTGTTTACGAGGGAAGCGGCTTGCGAACCGCCGGATGTTGCCGGCACGTTCGACGTTCCGCCCGCGCTACAGGCGGAAATTGCGAGCGCCGCAGCGATCGGCGCTAAAATTTTTAACGATCGAATCACAGAAGCTCCTTGTTAGCAGAATGAGGGTCAGTCTGGGAAGGACCCTATTCATGAGGCGTCACTCTCCTGACCTGCCGCTCGCTCTCTTGCCTGCCCGCTTTTTCTGAGATTCTGCTACAGCCGTTCGCTTGGAGGAAGGCCTCGCACCGCGCGGCATCTCTTCGGGATGCGGTTCATTTTTCGGCTTGCGGCGTTGGCCGTCTCTCTGACGTTGCCGGCCTGTTCGTCGACCTCCGCTCTCCCGGCGCTTCCGTCATCGCGAAGCACCGACTTCGTGCAGACGGCGCGCGCTACGGGAAAAATCCGCCACGTCGTGTGGATCGTTCAGGAGAATCGCAGCTTCAACGACTTGTTCAAGGGATACCCCGGCGCGAGGACGGCGGCAAAGGGCAAAGACTCGCACGGCGACACGATTACGTTGCAGCCCGTCCCGCTTACGACGGTCTATGAGATCGACCACTCGGCCTTCGCGATGTTCAGCGCCTGCAATGGGAGGGGTAAGCTCCCGGGGACGAAGTGCCGCATGGACAGCTTCGACTTGGAGC
The DNA here is from genome assembly GCA_036264815.1 of Candidatus Cybelea sp. GTDB lineage: Bacteria > Vulcanimicrobiota > Vulcanimicrobiia > Vulcanimicrobiales > Vulcanimicrobiaceae > Cybelea. The sequence goes on along the minus strand of DATAQH010000277.1, from coordinate 2,480 downwards.
GGCAATATGGCCCCCCCGACGGCCAGTACGCCTACGTGCCTCATTCCGAGACGAAGCCATACTGGGACATGGCACACGAGTGGGCGCTCTCCGATCGGATGTTTGCCTCCCAGATTGATGAGAGTTTCGTAGCTCATCAGTACATTATCGCGGCGCAGGCCAATTCGAGCGTCGACGTGCCCATGGCGACGTATTGGGGCTGCGGTGGTCAAAAATCCGAGAAGGTCGAGGTTATCGACTCAAAGCGGAGGTACAGCGGGGTGCAACGGCCGTGCTTCGACTATACGACGCTTGGCGACGAGCTGGACAAAGCCGGGTTGACGTGGCGATTCTACACGAGCCAATATCGAAAGCCGCTCAGCGGCTACTGGTCCGGATACCAAGCGGTGCGGCACATTTTCCGCGGCCCCGATTGGAAGACCAACATCATCACACCGCAAAAAAGGTTCTTGAGCGACGTTCGGGACGGAAAACTTGCGAGCATGACCTGGGTTACGCCACTCTGCCCCGATTCGGATCATCCGCTGTGCGGCAGCGGCCTCGGGCCGTCGTGGGTGTCGGCGGTCGTCAATGCCGTCGGCGAGAGCAAGTTTTGGGATAGCACCGCGATTTTCGTGCAGTGGGACGATTGGGGCGGCTGGTACGATCCGGTGCCGCCGCCGTTTCGGGACTACGATGGGCTTGGCTTTCGCGTACCACTGATCGTGATCTCGCCGTATGCCAAGCAGAACTACGTTTCCCACGTGCAGTACGAAACCGCAAGCGTGCTGCGCTTCGCCGAGGACGTTTTCGGTTTGCAGCAACTCGCCGCGTCGGATACGCGCGCGACCTCTCCGGCAGGTGACTGCTTCGATTTCACGCAAATGCCGCGCAAGTTCGTTCCGATTCAAGCGCCGCAAGGCGAGTCGTTCTTTCTGCGCCAGCCTCTCGATCCGCGGATTCCGGACGAAGAGTAAGCGGCCAGGAAGAGAATCCGCCAATCGTCGTACTTCAACGGAGCAATACAATGAACGCAACTCGTTTCGCGCAATACGCCGGTGCTGTTGGCGCCCTTGCGATACTCTCGGCGTGCGGCGGCTCCGCGGTCGCGCCGTCAAACGCGGCGCTTGGGTACGTTCGTGGGCCCGTCTCGCTGAACGGCAGGCTGGTAACGGCCGCGCGCCCGAATCCGGGCGGCCTGCTCCCTCACCTGGCGATCGTTCCCGATCGAGCCGCGAAGACGAGGTCGAAGTACTACGAGTACGTCATCAACAATTACGGCAGCTACGCCGGCATCTTCAACTATCCGAAGAGCACTGATGAAATCGGTACGATCGGCAACGTCGGCGGCCAGGGGTGCACGAACGTGCTCTACGGTTACGGCAGGAAAATCTTTTGGATCGTCGCCGGCGCCGACCAGATCACGGAGTACAAGGTGCCCAAAAAGGCGATCAAGACGCTCTCCGTTTCCGACAACAGTATGCCATCGAGCTGCGCCATGAATACGAGCGGCGACCTCGCAGTCGGGATCTTGAATGGCCCGTCTTCGGGCGACATCGTCCTCTACAAGAACGCGACCGGCTCCGGCACCTTCATAAAGACGCCGTTGGCCGACGAGTTCTTCGACGGCTACGACAACCACGGGAACCTCTTCGCTGACGGGTTTGGCAGCGCGGGCTTCATGCTCGTCGAGCTCCCGAACGGCAGCAATAAAGCGAAAACGATCACGACGAGCAACACGGTAAATTTCCCCGGATCCGTGCAGTGGGACGGCACGTACGTTACCGTCTTCGATCAGACCGCGAACAAGATGTATCGGTACACGATCAGCGGATCGCAGGCGACGTTGAAGGGCACCATATCCTTCTCAGGTTCCAGCGACTGCGCGCAGACCTGGATCGTAAAGGCCCTTGTCTATTGCGGTGACGCGGGTAACGACAACGGCTCGGTCTTCAAATATCCGGCCGGCGGTTCGCAGCTTGCGGTCTTTACGGGGAATTTCGACGAACCGCTCGGCGTGGTGGCGGCGAAGAGATAACCTCGGCTCCGCCGGGGCGCCTCGAGGGACTAAAAAAGCCTGACGGTGTCAGGCCTCTGTGATGGTGGGCCGTCCAGGGATCGAACCTGGGACCTCATGCTTATCAAGCATGCGCTCTAACCAGCTGAGCTAACGGCCCGGCGCAAGATGAAAGTATAGCATCCGGCGCAAGGGTCCTCCAGTTGCGGACGCCCTTCGAATGGGTGGCAACGCCCGACCCGTGAGACGGGGGCGCTAGATCAAGGCGATCCATTTCTTGGTGATCTCGTCTTCGTTCTTGAGGTGCGCCATCAGCAGCGCCTCGAGGACGTCGTGCTCGCGCAGGATTTCGGCGCGCTCGGCCGCTTCAAAGTCGAACGCCTGACGCTGGGCGGCGACTTGCGCCTGCTGCTCGGCGGCGAGATCCGATGATGGCGCGGGCGCCGAGTTGTTTCGCGGGGCGGTGACGGCGCTTCGTCCCGCT
>DATAQH010000339.1:0-4303 GCA_036264815.1 Candidatus Cybelea sp. | reverse complement strand
CCCGGCATCATGGAAGGCACGGCGAAGCCGAACTACGCAACGACCGTCAGCATCGTGACAGCCGCCGCACTCAAAGAGATGATCGTTCCCGCGCTGATTCCCGTCGGCGTGCCGGTTATCGTCGTCCTGCTCTCCTACTTCAACGTTCTCCCCGGCGACACGGGTGCGCAGATGATGGGCGGCATCCTCGTCGGCTCGATCATCACGGGCTTCTTCGTCGCTATCTCGATGACGTCGGGCGGCGGCGCGTGGGACAACGCCAAAAAGTTCATCGAGGACGGCCACTACGGCGGAAAAGGCTCGATCGCGCACCAAGCGGCGGTCACCGGCGACACCGTGGGCGACCCCTATAAAGACACCGCGGGCCCCGCAATCAACCCGATGATCAAAGTCCTCAACATCGTCGCCCTGCTGTTGGTCGGCTTCCTGCACTAGCGCTTCGCTCCAGTCATCGCTGTCATCCTGGGCTGCACCTAGCCGTGTGGCCCTGAGCCAAACCTCGCGCCGTCATCCCGAGCCTGCCGAAGGATGCTACTTCCCGCGCGGTCCAAACCAGATCGCCCACAACGCGAAAGCCGCAACGGCCCCCGTTAGTGCGAACACGAATCGATATCTAGTCGTTAGGCTCGCGGCACTTTTCCGGGTTCTCTCCAAAATGAACGCCGGAACGTAATCCGGTGCGCTTGCCAGCCAGCGTTCGATCGCGGCCTCATGCCGGCGCGCAATTGCCGCAGCTTGAAGAACGCCGGCGACGCAGGCGCCGAACAATGCGGTGAGAAGCAGCGACGGCAGAATCTGATGCATCCAGCGAACCATGTTCCGGAAACCTCCCCTGGTTCATCCGGAGCCGGGTCTCCCCGCCAACCGCCGGGCCTTCCGGGCGCGAAGCCAATCCGCGTGCTCTATGTTCCGCAGACACCGCTCCCCATAGCCGTCAACCTGCGCGGCTATCACGACGTTAGCAGCCTGTCGCGCGGCGGCAACACCATCGACGACTACGCCCCTAACGCAAGCGGTCAACAAGCCGATCAATCAGCTCTAGACCGGCGACGTCAACGCACTCGCTGCATCGCACGGCGTCCTCTCGATTGAAACGGATCGAGGTTTTTCAAATTCGACTCTCCCGGCGACGCCGCGCGAACAATCGTTGGCGGCAGTGCCCGGAAACGGTCGAGACCGTCCGCTCGAACGGTTATCCGGCGGAGTTGCGAGCGCAGCGGTCAGACCGACCGTAAAAATCCCCGAGGTCCACTTCCGAGCGTTGCGGGTACTAATTTGGGTAAGATCAACCTCGATAGAGACTGGCCACGCCGTCAAACGCTAAGAAAGGATCTGAATGCTAAGAAATTTGTGGATGGCAACGGTAATGGGTCTGGGATTTGCGCTCACCGCGTTGCCGGGGTCCGCACAATACGCGTACGTACAGGTTGGTCCTCCCGCACCGGTCTACGAGACGGTTCCGGCAAGTCCGGGCGCCGGCTACGTGTGGGTCGGTGGGTACTACAACTATACGGGTGGTCGCTACGTGTGGAAACGCGGTTATTGGGCCCACCACTCCGGGCACTGGTGTGCCGGGGCGTGGCATCACGATCATCACGGTTATTACTGGAAAGAGGGCCGCTGGTGCTAAGCGGCTAGTAGCTAAACGAACGAGTAAAGGGAGCGGCCAAAAGCCGCCCCCTTTACATAATTTCGTATTCTCGCGACTCGCGCGCGAATCTACGGAACCGGGGCGTCCACTCTCGGACCTTGGCGCGACAGCTCCTCGTACTTGCGAAAGATCACGACGTAGCTCGCACCAATAAAGACGATCGCGAACGCGAGCAATCCGTCGCCAACCGTTCCTGTCAGGCTGCCGTGCTGCGGCAGCATGAGACGGATCACGTAGCGCAGTCCGAAGGCCGCTACGAAAATGATGAGCGTCACCCATGACGAGCCTAGGTACATGACGCCAGGCCGATCCGTGGGACGCACGTCCGTGTGCATCCCACGCAATATCCCAAACGGCAGCCCCGCGAGCGCCCCGATCACCACTCCCAGCGCAATCTCAAACGGGGGCGCCGGATTCATCAAGTTGTTCGCGTAGATGACCCACGCCGTCAACGCGCACAAGATGATCGGCGAGACCCACATGCGCGTCACGCTGATGCGCTGTGGACGCAGCATGCGAATGGCCAGTACCACGACGACGATGCCGAGCGGTAGCAGCTGGACCCAAGGTCCGGCTGGCGCCGAAGAAGAGCCTATTTGATTTCGACCTTCGCGCCGGCTTCTTCGAGCTTCTTCTTGACCGCCTCGGCCTCGTCTTTAGTAACGCCTTCCTTTACGGCCTTGGGCGCGCTCTCGACAAACGCCTTCGCTTCGGTCAATCCGAGGCTTGTGAGCTCGCGGACCGCCTTGATAACCTTGATCTTCTCGGGACCGATCTCGGAGAGGACGACGTCAAACTCCGTCTTCTCGGCCTCCGGCGCCGCGGCTCCGCCGGGAGCGGCGGCCATCATCGCGACCGGAGCGGCCGCAGAGACGCCGTATTTCTCCTCGAGTTGCTTGACGAGATCCGCCAGCTCGAGAACGGTGAGCTTATCGATCTGGTCGATGAGTTCGGCAAGTGCCATAATCTTGTGATTCTTCCTTATCTAAGCGTTGGGTGCTGCGGCTGTTTTTTGCTCGCGGATGGCATTGAGTACGCGGACGAGCCCGCTCTGATTGCCCGAAAGCACGGTCACCAGTCCGCGCAGCGGATTAGCGAGCGTCCCGACGAGCTTGGCAAGGAGATCGATCTTGGGTGGAAGGCTGGCGAGCACGGCGACCTGTTTTGCATCGACGATTTTGCCGTCGATGTAGGCCGCCTTGACCGCGACCTTCTTGACCTGGTCGCTGAACGTCTTGAGCGCCTTGGCCGGCGAGACCGGATCTTGACCGGCAAAGACGACGCCGGTGGGTCCGGAGAGAACCTCCTCCAGCTGCGAGGCGAGATCGCCCGCGGCGATCCGAAAGAGCGTATTCTTGACGACCGCGTAGGTGTTGCCGTCCTTACGCAACTCACCGCGCAGCTTGGTGATCTCCTCGACCGTGAGACCGGCGTAATCGGTGAAGAACAGATTCTTCGCGGCGGCCAGCTTCTCCGAGAGTTCCCCGATCGCGGCTTCCTTACGTGCGGTAGGCATCGAAATTCCACTTCCTCGCAATGACGCTCGAAACCAAAAAGAAAAGCGCCCCGTCGAGGGCGCATCGTTTGAAGTTTCGCGCCGCCGCAGCGGCACGGAACACTTCAAGTCCTTGCGTCCTCGGTAGCCAAAATTAAGGCCTCGCGGCCGGCTACGGTCTTTGGAGCCGTCGGTTAGACTACCACAGCACCCGCGGGGAATGCAAGCGTTTTACCGAGAAACCGCACGCATGGCGCGCCCGAGGATGGCGACGGACGATCCCGCCGAGGCGCTCGCTTTGCTCCGGGCGGGCAATGCGCGCTTCGTCGCCGGCGCCCCACGCTCTTCGCCGATCACCCCCGAGGAACTCGCTCTTGAGGAGGGCCAAAGCCCATTCGCGGTCGTACTCGGCTGCTCCGATTCACGCGTGCCGATCGAGATGATCTTCGATCAGCAACCCGGCCACATTTTCGTCGTTCGGGTCGCCGGCAATTTTCTCAATACCGACAACCTCGCTTCGATCGAGTTTGCGGTGCGATATCTGAAGTCGAAGATCGTCGTCGTGCTCGGCCACACCCACTGCGGGGCGCTGACCGGCGCGATTAGCTACGCCAAAACCGGCGCGAAGCCGCCCGGCCACATCCACAAGATCGTCGAGGCGGTCGCGCCCTCGGTCGAAGCGACGCGGCGGCTCTCCGGCGACTGGGTCGCTAATGCCGTCGCGCACAATGTCGAGCGCAACGCGGGCGCGCTCGTCGGGGAATCTGAAATCGTCGCCGCGGCCGTCGCGGCCGGCGAGCTCCGCGTAGCCGGTGGACTCTATGACCTCCGAACGGGCACCGTCACCTTCTCATAGCGGAGTCTTCAAATCCGCCGTCGCGTTCGTCTGCGAGCGCCTCTCGCTTGCGGTCGTGGCGGTCGGCACGGTCTTCATGATCCTCGTATTCGTCGCTGTCGAAGACAACGCGACGCAGCTCGGTACCTTCCCGGTCATCCTGCTCGACAACACCAACGAAGTGCAGGCACCGCCGCGGCCCGACGTGCACGAGGTTCTCAAAGACGGCGACCGGATCGACCTCCAAGCGCTCGCCCCTGCACAGCGCTTCGAGTTGATCCGCGGCGCGAAGTCCGGTACGACGATGACGTTGATGGTTACG
>DATAQH010000275.1:0-12381 GCA_036264815.1 Candidatus Cybelea sp. | reverse complement strand
CGATGAAGATGATCCGCTCTCCCACCGCTCGCCCGATGCCCGTATTGCGAGCCGCGGCCAACCCGCGATTGGGCTGGCGGATCGCGGTAAACCGGCAGTCGGCGCGCGCTCGAGCGCGCTCGATGACCGCCGCCGTTGCATCGGTCGACCCGTCGTCAACCAGCACGACCTCGTAAGATTCCTCCGGAACGGTTTGGTCGAAGCAGGCTTCGAGCACGCGCTCCAACAGCGCGGCACGATTGTAGGTGCAGAGCTGGATCGTGGCTCGGATCACGAGAGAAGCGAGTCCGTTGCGGCGAGGATTCGAGTCCGGTCGAGACGCTCGATGCAGCCGTAGTCTCGACAGCGCTCCTTGGTATCGCCTCGATGGCACGGGTACGATGCACGAACGATCGCCGTGCGATCGCCCAACGGTGACCAGCGCTCGGGGTAGTCCGACTGAAACGGAAAGACACCGACGGTCGCGCAGCCGACGGCCGCCGCAACGTGCATCGACCCCGTCGTTATACCCACGAAGGCGCGCGCCCGCCGCGCGAGCGCACCGAACGAGCCGACGCTCGTGCGCCCTGCGATCGAGGCGATCCCATCACGCCTCGCGACGCGCGCGACGATCGCTTCGGCCAACGGCGCATCGGCGGGAGAACCGGTCACGAGCACGTCGAGGCCGTAGCGTTCCCGCAATGCCGCCGCGAGGGTCGCCCAACCCTCGACCGGCCAGCGGCGCCGCGCGGCGATCGCGTTGCAGGGGTTGAGCAGGATGAAGCCCGCGCGCCCGGCGGCGATCTTCGCCGCCTCGGCTTCGTCTTGCGGTGTCGGTAAGAATCTGTAGCGGCGGTCGTCGGTATCGCAGCCGATCGCGCGCGCAAAATCGAGCAGCACGTCGGACCAGTGCGAAGTGACGTCGCCGCGCTCGCTGCGGACGACGACGCGCTTGGTAAATCGGTACGAATAAAAGCGCCGCGCTTGCCCGACGCGAGCGGGAATTCTCGCCCGCCACGGGACCGCTGCCGTCCTCGATGTCGCCCAAGTGACGACGCAGGCGGCGTACTCTTCGCGACTCATACGCTCGGCGAGTGCACGCTCATCGCCCTGGTCGACGAATACGCGATCGACATCGGGCACGCGTTCGAGCAGCTCGGCGTGTCCCCGAAGCGTCAACGCATCGACCGATGAAAATCGCCGCCGCAAGGCGCGCGCGACGATCGACGCGACCAGCGAATCGCCGATACCCCCGCCCGCGCAGTAGAGCAGCGCGCGGTTAGCGCTCATGCTCCGCATCGAGCGCGCGAACGAGCTCGCGCGCGTACAGACCATCCAAAAGCTGGCCGCGGCTGAGCGCTCGCAGCCACGCCGGCGCGCGCGCGCTCTTCGAGATGCCGGCATAGTACGCAAGGAGTGCCTCGGGCAGCAGATGCCGCGCGCGAAATAGGTTCAACGGATGTGCGCCGGTGGCCAGGCGAGCGCGTCGAGAGGGATGCTTCGCGAGAAAGCGGCTCGCCATGCGCGCCTTCTCGACCGCCTTTCTCGCCTCGACCTCGAGGGCACCCCGGACGTCGGGTTTGAGGTGCCAGAGATACGCGTTCCACGCAAAGCGCCAGCGGCATCCCGACTCGCGCAGCCGCACGCCCAGCTCCGTGTCCTCCCAGCCGTACAAATCGAACGACTCATCGAATCCACCGGCGCGTTCGAAGGCGCGTTTGGCCAGCGACGCATTGCACGTGCAGAGAAAGGCGCGCGAATAGTTGGCGGCGACTGGCTTTGGCGTAACGTCGACGGAAGCTACGTTGAGAATCGGTCCGTTGACGACGTAATCGTCTCCACTCTGCGCGGCAGCGTGTGCGGCGAGCCAACCCGTGGGGAGCCGGACGTCGTCATCGCAGAACGCGACGTAGCGGCCGGCCGCCGCCTCGACGCCGACGTTGCGCGACTTGCCGCGATTGGGCTCGGGTTGCGCGAGGTACCGCACGGGCCTTCGCGCGCCCGCGTATGCCTCGACCTCAGCCCGCGTACCGTCGGTCGAGCCGTTGTCGACGACGATGACTTCGAATGGCGGCGCGCCCGCCTGCGCCTGCAGCGACTCGAGCGCGCCGGCCAGAAAGGCACGCCGGTCTCTGGTTGCGATGACGACGGAGAATTCCATCGCGAAATCCCGCCGCTACGCGGCTGCGAAGCGCAAAAGCGAATCGGCCATCCGGTCGGCTGCGCCCGCGTGATCGCGATAGAGCTCGGCGAGCGCCTCGCCGGCCGACGACAACCAGCTCCGGTCGTCGTAGGACTCCAGCGCCGTGCTCGCGATCCGTGCCGGCGTCACCGTCCCGTGCATCTCGCGAATCAGCGCTTTGCCCGCGTCGATATTCGGCTGGGTGTGATAGCGGAATCGGCGCGATACCGCGACGGCGGCGGCGCGCTTGAGCGGGACGCCGACGAGCGGAACGCGGTTGAGATAGGTGAGCGGGCCGTTGATCGTCACGAGCTCCGGTGCGTTCAACGGCGTGATCGTAATGGCCGGCTTACCGAGCACCGCAAGCTCGATGGTCTTCGTTCCGGGAATCGTGAGAACCAGCCGGGCGCGGCGCGCGGCCGCGAGTCCGTTGCGCAGGACCGGAACGCGCACGCCGCGCCGGCCATCCTCTAAAAACTCCCGCTCGTCTTCCACGACGAGCCGGCCGCGACGCCCGAACATCCGCGGATGGCCGCCGCCCTCGATCGCCGCTTTGACGTGCGCGCGCGAGGTGAAGGGCGATATGGCGAACGCGATCGGCAGGCCGGGACGGTCGCGCAGCACTCGCAGCGCCACCGCGAAGAAAAACGGTATCAGGTTCTCTACTTCGTAGGTGCGCGAGCCGGGCATGATGAGGATCCCGTCCTCCGGCGTCCCTTCCTCTCGCGCCTGCGCTGCTTCGAAAAGCGCACCGTCAATTGCAAGGTTTCCAACGCGCTCGATCCGATCGCGCGGAGTCCCCCAGCCTTCGAGCTGTTCGACGTTGTGCGCGTCGACGGCAAAGGCCCGCTCGAAGAGCGTGCGATACGACCGTCTGGAGAACTTGTAGGTCGACGCGCGACCTCGCAGGCGCGCGTGCACGCGCCTCGCGTGCAAGAGATCGCCGCCGATGTACTGCACGACGTCGACGCTCGGCGGCAGATCCTCGAGCCGGGCGCCCAGCGCAAATCGCAGATACCGCTTGGGATCGTACACGTGCGCCGCAGGGAACCACTGCCGCAGCATCTCGGCCTCGAAGCCGCTCGCGTAGTCGTCGGGTACGAGAAAAATGAAAGCCTCCAGGTCGGGGCGACGGGCGTAGAGCGATCGCAGCAGAGGCCGCAGCCAGCCTGCCACCTCTCCGGGACCGTTAGCCGTGACGGCTATACGCATCGAGGATGCGGGCGATCGTCTCCGTCGTGCTCTTGCCCGAAGCATGCGGCGCCAAAGCGATTCGACCCCCGTAGCGCAGCACGACGCTTCGTTCCGGAAGCTCGTCTTCGCGGTACTGCTCGCTCTTAACGTGAACGTCGGGCCGAATACGGTCGAGAACGACCTCCGGCGTCGGCTCGGCGAACCCGACGACGGCGTCGACGCTGCGCAGCGCGCACAGAAGCGCCGCGCGGTCGGCAAAGGGAACGATCGGGCGCGCGCGTCCCTTGAGCCGCGTGACCGAGTCGTCTTCGTTGAGGCCAACGATCAAAGCGTCGCCTTGCTCGCGCGCCCACGCGAGGTACGCAACGTGACCCGCGTGCAGCACGTCGAAACAGCCGTTCGTAAAGACGACGATGCGCCCGCGCGAACGCTCTTCCTCGCGCCACTGGACCGCGGCGTCGACGTCGAAGAGCCGCGCGAAAAATGTGGCGTGCTCGCTCACGCCGTCGCCGGTTCGACCAGCGCGACGATCTCGTCCGGCGAGGCCGTCGCCGTCCCGAGCTTCTCGACGACCACTCCGGCCGCGAAGTTGGCCAACTGCATCGCCTGCTCGATCGATGCACCGGCGGCGAGCGCGAGCGCCAGCATCGCAATAACGGTATCGCCCGCACCGCTTACGTCGTAGACGGTTCGCGCGACCGACGGAATCGTCAATCGCTCTCCGTTTCGCCCGAAGAGCGACATGCCGTGTTCGCCCTGCGTGATCACCGCGTAGCGGCAATCCAGCATCTCGATCAGCCGTAGGCCCGCTGCTTCGAGGCTCGCTTCGTCGACGATGGTTATCCCGGTCATCGTCGACGCCTCGCCGGCATTGGGCGCAATGCACGTAACCCCGCGCAGCAACCCGACGTTGAGCGGCTTTGGATCGGCCAAGACGAGCGGACAGAGCGACGCGGCCTCGACGATTTCGCGCGAGAGCAGTCCCTTAGCGTAATCGCTGAGAATCACGGCGTCGCAGTGCGCGGCGCGCTCGCGCACGAACGCCGCGACGCGCGAACGGTCGGCGCTCTCCAACGGCGCGGTCGACTCCCAATCTGCGCGGACGACCTGCTGATTGTGGGCGACGACCCGCGTCTTACGCGTCGTCGGGCGATCGTCCAGCGTGACGATCCCGCTATCGTCCACTTGCTGTTCGCCCAACAGGCGGCGCACTTGCGCTCCGAAGTCGTCCCCGCCGACGGTTCCCGCGAAGACGACGTTCGCGCGAAGTGCCCGCAGGTTATTTGCGACGTTGCCGGCGCCCCCAAGGGTAAACGAGTGGTCGACGACGGCGACGACCGGAACCGGCGCCTCCGGCGAGATACGGGTCACCGTTCCCCAAATCCATTCGTCGATCATCAGATCGCCGATGACGAGAATCCGGCGCCCGTTCGCGCGCTCGAAGAGCGTCCGGGCGTCGGGCGCCATGATCGACGTCACCGCAGGCCGTCCTCGAAAATCAGGCGCTGTTCGACGAGATCGCAGACGATATGCGCCATTACTTGGTGAACCTCTTGAACGATCGCCGCGTAGCCGTCCGGCCCCATCAGGACGTAATCGGCGTGCGCTGCGACCTTGCCGCCGCCGTTGCCGGTGAAGGCGACCGTCACCGCGCCGCGGCGTTTGGCCGCCTCGAGCGCGAGTACGATGTTCCGCGATCCGCCGCTGGTCGTCATCCCGATTACGACGTCACCGGGCGCGGCGAACGCTTCGACTTGTCGCGCGAATACGTAATCGTAGCCGTAATCGTTGCCGACGCACGTAAGGGTCGACGAGTTTACCGAAAGCGCCTCGCTGTGCAGCCCGGGCCGCTCGCGCAGATACCGGCCCGAAAGCTCGGCGGCCATGTGTTGAGCCTCGGCAGCGCTTCCGCCGTTGCCGCACCAGAGAACCTTCTTGCCCGCGCGCAACGCCTCGACGACGGCATCGGCGATCGCTTCGACCTGAGGCCGATAACGCGCCTCGTCGAGGAGCCCGCTGCGGTCCGCGAGCAGTTCGTCGAAGCCGCGCTTCGCGTGATAGTCGGGGGCAGTTTTGCTCACGAATGCGGCTCGATCCAGAAGAGATCCTCACCCTGCGAGACGAGCTCGCCGTTGCCCGGAACGATGCGCAGGACCGTCCCGGCGTAGTCGCTTTGGATTTCGTTAAACAGCTTCATCGCTTCGAGGACGCAGACGACGTCGCCGATCTCGACGCGATCGCCGACCTCGACGTACGCCGCCGCCTCCGGTGACGAAGCGCGATAGAACACGCCGGTCAGGGGAGCGGCGACTTTCGTGACGTTGGCGGGTGCGGCCGGCGCGGTGTGCTCGGCCGAGGCCGGCGCCGCAGACGCCCCGGGCGCGTCCGATCCGCGCCGGGAAAGCTCGTAAATCGCATCGCCGAGCTTGACCTTGATCGTGTCGAGGTCGTGCTCGTGCATGAGCTCGAGCAGCTCCCGCAGCGTTTGCGTCTCCTCGGCGTAGCGCTCGTCCATTACAGGCCCGCTTCTACGAGAAGCTCCACAAGGACTCTTACCGTACCGAGCGGCAACGCGCGGTCGCTGCGCGACTCGAGGTCTCGCAAGATCGCCTCACCTGCAGCGAGCTCCTCGCTGCCCACGATCAACGCGTAACGAGCTCGATTGCGGTCGGCGATCTTCAGCTGCGCCAACAGCTTGCGTTCCAGATAATCCATGTAGGTGGGTGAGTTCAGCGACCGGCGCAGCTCGACGACGACCGGCGCCAGCGCCGCGCGCGCCTGCGCGCCGAGCGCGATCGCCTGCAATCCTCGCCTCGGGCTCTGCGCGCGCTCGCCGCCCGCCCGCAGCGTCATTAAGAAACGCTCCATTCCAAGCGCGAAGCCGACCGCGGGAACGTCGGGGCCGCCGAGCGACTTCACAAGCCCGTCATAGCGGCCGCCGCCGCACAGGCTGTTCTGCGATCCGAGGACGCCCGAGGTGAACTCGAAGACGGTTCGTCCGTAGTAATCGAGACCGCGCACGATGCGGGGGTTGAGGACGTATGGAATGCCGGACAGATCGAGATACGCTCTCAGCGCGTCGAAGTGCTCGCGGCACTGCGCGCACAGAAACGACTCGAACTGCGGGGCGCTCGCGATAAAGGGCGCGTCGGCTGGATCCTTGCTGTCGAGCAGGCGCAGCGGATTGCGCTCGATGCGGCGCAGCGACTCGGCGGAGAGAGCCGCGGCGTGCGGTCGAAAGTGTTCGACCAGCGCTTGACGGTAGCGCGGGCGGCACTGCTCGTCGCCGATCGAGTTGAGGTTAAGTACCGCGTCCTCGATCCCGTGTTCGCGGATCAGCTCCCACGCGAGCGAAATCACTTCGAGGTCGGCCTCGGGCCCTTCGAAGCCGAAGCACTCAACACCGAACTGATGCGATTGCCGGTAGCGCCCTTTCTGCGGGCGCTCGTAACGGAAGATGGGCCCGATGTAGTAAAGCCGCAGCGGTCCCTGTGTGAAGAGGTGGTGTTCGAGCGCCGCCCGGACGACCGGCGCCGTCCATTCCGGACGCAGCGTGAGGCTGCGTGCGCCGCGGTCTTCGAACGTATACATCTCTTTTTCGACGATGTCGGTCTGCTCGCCGACGCCGCGGACGAAAAGGTCGGTCGACTCGAAGACCGGCGTGCGGATCTCGCCATAGCCGAAGCGCGCCGCGAGCGCGTGAATGCGCGCCTCGAGTTCGTTCCAACTCGTCGACTCGGGCGGATAGAAATCTTGTGTGCCGCGCGGAGCGCCAACCGATTCAGGCATATCTGCGCACCCCCCGTTCGCCGACGCCGCGCACTAGCCATTGCGCGACCGGCGCGTGATAGCCGTCCGTGCGCATCGCGCTGTACGGGGCGGCGCCGTTGGCGCTTGCGCTGCTCTTTTCGCCCGATTTGCTGCGCGGAGCACTGGCCTCGGCCGCGAGCACGCTCTTTGAAGCAACGCCGTTCGTGCTGGCGGCCGCAATCGCCGCACGCCTGCTGCGCCTTCCGGGCGCCGCGGCATTTCTTGGTTGTGGTTGCGGCAGCGGCCCCTCGGCCCGGTCGGTGCCTGCGGCGGTCGCTACCTACATGATCTTCGGACCGGTCGTCGCGGCGGCACGCTTTTCGGCCGCGGTGGCGGCGGCGAGGGCGCTGCGAGGTGGACTTCACGCGGGCTGCCCGCACGAACCCGCGGATCTCGCCGGCGAGCTGGCCGAACTTCTTCCCGCGGCGCTGGTGGCCGGCGCCGCGATGCAGCTCGGCGGGGCACTGGACCCCGCGCGCCTTCCTCCCCTGCTCTGCATTCTAGCGGGTGCTCTGCTCGGGTTTGCCGCTGCGCCGTGCGCATTGGGCGCGGTCGCAATCGCGGGAGCACTCCACGCCCGTTCGCCGCTGGCGGCGACGGGTTTCCTCTGCGTCGCGGGCATCGTCGACCTGCGCGCGCTATCGAGCCGTCGGCACGGCGCGTCGCGTCGCGACGCGCTCGCGTACGCGCTGCTTGCCGCAGCGCTCGGCGCCGTCGCGCTGCGCGGGGGTAACTCGCTGATCCATCCTGCACTGGTCCCCGCGCTCGGCATTTGCGCGGCCGTCGCGCTCGCCGGCGCGGCCAGACACCGCCGCGACGTCGCTCCCGCGCAGCGCGCGGCGCCGGTTTTCATGCTCGCCGCCGTCTTCACTGCTGCTCCGCCCCCGTCGTATCACGCGACCGAGACGACGCTCGCCGGGCTCTTCCCGGGAGAACGCTTGACCTTTACGGGGACGCTCGTGCGCGACGGATCGCACAGCGCAATCGTACGTTACGCGATCACCTGCTGCCGGGCCGACGCCTCACCGGTCGTCGTCCGCCTCGTACGAGCGCCGCCGTACGAAACCGGCACGTGGCTTCAGGTCGACGGCCGAATCGACGGCGATCTCCGCCTCGATGCCGGCCAGACGCGGCGGGTGGCGCCTCCCGCCGACCCGTTCGTTTATCGTTAAAGGGTTATGCGGGTATCGTTAAAGGGTCATGCGGGCCGCGGAGTCTTCCGCGGCTCGAGCAGCTCGACCGGGATGCCGTTGGGATCCTCGATGAACGCGATCGCACGCGTGCCGCTCGGCGATTTGTAGACGTCTTTGAGGATTTTGACGCCTTTGGTCTTCAGCCCGTCGACGTACTGCCGCAGATCGCCGTCGGCCTCGATCGCGAGATGCTCGTAACGGTTGCCTAAGGCGTACTCGGGATGATCTTCCAAATCGTATACGAGCTCGACGTACGCATCCCAGCCGCTTCCGACGAACGCCATATCAGCGTTCCCCGGATAGTGAAATGGGCCGTCGAGCAGACGCAAGCCGAGCTTCTCGGTATAGAACTCGATCGATTCCTTCATGTCGTTGACGAAAATCGAAGTATGGAGAAAGCGAGGCATGGCAGACGGCTTAGCCCCCGGAGCGGGAGTGCCTGCCGCCGGAAGGCCGCTCCCTAATGCAAAAAGTACCGGTAGCTCGAGAATACGAGGGCGACGTCGAGTGAGTCGGCCGCCGCGATGACCTCGGCGTCGCGAACGGAGCCGCCCGGCGCGATGATCGCGGTGCAGCCGCCTTCGACGGCAGCCTCGAGTCCGTCGGGAAAGGGAAAGAAGCCGTCGCTCGCGCAGGCCGCACCGCGAGCGTGCTCGCCGGCACGCCGCGCGGCGATTTTGACCGCGCTCACGCGATTGGTCTGGCCCGCACAAATTCCGCGCGTCGTGCCGCCCCCGACGATGACGATGCCGTTGCTCTTGACGTGCCGCACGACGTCCCAAGCAAAGGCCAGATCGTGCCACTGCTGCGCGCTTGGGGGGCGCCGGCTTACGACGTGCCATTCCTCCACGGGCGCAGCCGGATCGTCGTTTTCCGCCAAGACGCCGCCGAGCGCGCTTCGCAGACGAAGTTCGTGCGCAAGCTCGTCGGGGACGGAACTAGCGAACTGCATGATCCGCAGGTTGCGCTTCTTTTTCAGCACCTCGAGCGCGTCGGGTGCGAAGCCGGGCGCGGCAACGATTTCGAGAAAGTAGCCGCCGAGCGTCAGGGCGGCTTCCATGTCGATCGGCGCGTCGGCAGCGACGATTCCACCGTATGCCGAGACGGGGTCGGCTTCGAGCGCCTCACGCACCGCAAGGGCGACGCCCGATCGCTGCGCGACGCCGCAGGGGATCGTGTGCTTCACGACCGCCGCGCGAACGAAACGCGCACGGTCGCTGCCAAACTCGGCGCCGAGCGGCGCGCGCGAAAGCAGACGCAGCGTCGCATCGAGGTCGAGCAAATTATTGTATGATAGCGCCTTGCCGTGCAGCTGCTCGGGAAGCCGCTCCGGCCGATCGAGATAGAACGCCGCGCGCTCTTGCGGATTGGTTCCGTAGCGCAGCTGCTTAGCAAGCGGGAGCGTTAGGGCGAGCGCTCCGGGCAGTTCGCTCGGCAGAACCTCTCCCGCGGCGGCGAGATAATGCGAGATCGCAACGTCGTATTCCGCGGTACGTTCGAACGCCGCGATCGCAAGGCGGCGACGTAAGGCGAAGTGCACTTCCCCCGCTTCGATTGCTCGGGCGTACTCGGAGTACTGCGAGGGGTGCGTCAGCACGGCGACGTGTTCGAAGTTTTTCGCGGCCGCCCGCAGCAGCGCGACGCCGCCGATATCGATCTGTTCGATCGCTTCGCTCGCCGTCGCGCCCGGTCGCGCGACCGTTGCTTCGAACGGATAAAGATTGACGACGACCGCAGCGATCTCGGGAATCGCGTATTTTTCGGCTTGCGAGCGGTGCTCTTCGTCGGCACGATCGTAGAGGATCGCACCGAAGATCTTGGGGTGCAGGCTTTTTACTCGGCCGCCGAAGAGTGCGGGGAAACCGGTTACGTCTTCGACCGCGCGTGCCGCCACGCCGGACTCTCCGAGGTAGGCCGCGGTACCGCCGGTTGCATAGATCTCGAAGCCGCGCCGCTCGAGCATTTTCGCCAGGTCCACGGCCCCGGTTCGATCTGAAAGCGAGAAAAGCGCCGCTGGGCGCCGTACCGCCGGCACGGCGTCACGCAACCGACATTTCCGTTTCAGCCGCGAGCTCGGCCGAAACGATCGCGCTCACGCCGGCTTCCTTCGTCGTCACTCCATACATGCGATCCGCGGTCTCCATCGTTTTCTTGTTGTGGGTGACGATCACCATCTGCGACGCGGCCGCGAACTCGCGCACCAGTTGGGAGAACCGCTCGATGTTTGCGTCGTCGAGCGCGGCGTCGACTTCGTCGAGCAGATAGAACGGAGCCGGCTTGGTTTCGATGAGTGCAAAGATCAACGCGGCCGCGGTCATCGCGCGTTCGCCGCCCGAGAGAGCCGCCAGCGGCATCTGCTTTTTCCCTGGAGGCTGTACGGCGATCTCGATGCCCGTCTCGTTGAGATTGTCCGGTTCGGTCTGCCACATCTTCGCATAACCGCCGACGAAGAGCCGTTCGTACATTCGAGAAAACGCCGCGGCGACGCGCTCGAACGTCTGGTTGAACTGCGCTTGGCTGTCGCGTTCGATTTCGGCGATCGATTCGAGGAGCGTCGCTCTGGCCTTGGCCAGATCTTCGAGCTGCGTACGCAGGAACTGTTCGCGCTGCGCGACTTCCTCGCGCTCCGACTCGGCATTGAGATTGACGTTGGCTTCGAGGCGCGCGAGATCGTCGCGCAGCTTCGGGAGCTCGTCGACGACTGCGTCGTCCTCGTCGCGATAGCGCGCTTCAACGTCGGAACACTCCTGCGTGGTTGCCGGGTGCTGCGCGAACTGCGAGACGAGCATCCCAAGCTCCGCCTCGATCTGCGCGAGCCTCGTGCGGTGACGCTCGCCGCCCGCGACGGCTTCGCGCTCTTCCTGCTCGGCGACTCGCAGGTCCGATTCGACGCGAGCCTGTTCGGTAACGAGCTCCTCGCGCTTGCTGCGCGCGGCTTCGAGCTGCCCGTCGAGTGAAGCGATCCCGCGCCACAGCCCGTCGACGCGAACGTGTGCGCTGCGCGTCTCCTCCATCAGCGCCGCGATCTCCGCGAGCATCTGCTCGCGCGCCATCGTCGATCGCTCGCTATCCGCGTCGAGCATTCCCAGCCGGGCCTTCGCGGCGTCGCGCTCCGCCGTCAGCCCCGCGCTTCGTTCGCGCAGGTGGGAGGCGCGATCGCTGGTCGCACTCTGCGCCTCTTGGGCGGCGGCAATCTCCGCGCGAACGCGCTCGAGCGCGTTCTCCAGCCGCGTGCGCTCGCTGTCGCTGCGCTCCGATTCGGGCTCGCGGCGTTCGTATTCGAGCTCCAGCTCGCGCGTTCGCGCAACCTGCTCGCGCAGCGCGGCCGCGGCCGTGCGGGCCGCCTCGAGCTCCGTTTGCGTCCGCGCGACGTCGCCGGTCAGCGCCTCGACCTGCGCCCGCGAACCGACGAGCTGCGCCTCAGCCTGCGCTTGCCGCTCGCGGGCGGCGTCGCGTTGCGCGATCGCCGCCTCCGCCTGCTGATGCGCGGCGTGCAGCGCGGCTTCGCTCTCTTCGAGCTTGGCACGCATCCCAACGAGCGACTCGCGAAGACTCGCCGCCAGGAGTCGCCGGGAGAGGATCGAGCGCTCGCGCACGAAGCGGCCGCCGGTGATCGCGCCGCCGCCGGTAATCTGTTCGCCGCTCAGCGTGACGATTGTGTCACGTACGCCTCGTCCTCGGACCAGCTCGATTCCGGTCTCGAGACGATCGACGATCAGCACGTTCCCGACGAGAAAATTGACGATCCCGGCGTAGCGCGGCGCGGTTTGAAGCAGCGTGTGCGCGTAACCCAGGACGCCCGGGAGGCCCTGGAGCTTCGCGTCGAGCGTTCGTCCGGTGCGATCGGCAAGCGTATCGAGCGGCAGGAAAGTCGCGCGGCCGGCCTCCTTTCGATTGAGAAACTCGACGCACCGCTCCGCATCCTCCGAGGTCGTCGTTACGACGTTTGAGAGCCGCGCACCGAATGCGACGTCCATGGCGCGCGCAAAACGTTCCGTCGTCGTAATGAGGTTCGAAACGATC
>DATAQH010000270.1:0-6141 GCA_036264815.1 Candidatus Cybelea sp. | reverse complement strand
TTCGTGCCGCTGATGAACCGTCTCGGCGCCGGGTTTCCAGAGATCCGGTGACTGCCGACGGGCCCCTCGTCATTGCCATCGACGGGCCGGCGGCGTCGGGTAAAACGACCGTTGCACGGGCGACGGCTCGACGACTGGGCGTGCTCTATCTCGATACCGGCGCGATGTATCGAGCCTTGGCACATCTAGCCCTGCATACGGGTACGGACGTCGACAACGGCGCCGCACTCGCCCGTCTCGCGCAAGCCTCTCCGATCGAAGTGCGGATCGAGGAATCCGCTCCGCTGGGTTTTCGCGTCACGGCGGGAGGAGAAGAGCTCGACGAGCGTGCGCTCGCGAGCAGCGAAGTAACGGCGATCGTCTCTGCCGTCGCGGCGCACGCCGCCGTGCGCTCGGAGATGGTGCGGACGCAGCGCCGTATCGCGCAGGACGCGCCGGTCGTGATGGCCGGTCGCGATATCGGGACGGTGGTCCTTCCGGACGCACCCGTCAAGGTCTATCTCACGGCTTCGCTCGCCGCTCGCATCGCCCGCCGGCGGCTCCAGCTCGAACAGGGGGGTGTCGCCGTCGACGTGCGGCGGCTCGCGAAGGACTTGGAGGAGCGCGACCGTCTCGACCGCACGCGCGCGATTTCACCGCTCGTGGCGGCAAAGGACGCGTACGTCATCGATTCGAGCGAGATCGACGCCCAGCACGTCGTCGACGAAATCTGCGCGATCGTCGCCAAACTCTCACCGGCTTCGTCCTGATCGCGCGCTTGGATTTCTACGACTTTTCCAAGTTCGCGGTGCGCTCGACGGCGCGCATTCTTTTGCGTGCGAGAGTCTTTGGAACCCAAAACGTTCCGCGCGGCGGCCCATTGATCGTCGCGTGCAATCACCGCTCCTATCTCGATCCGCCGCTGATGGCCTCTCTCTGCCCGCGGCGCATCAGCTATATGGCGAAGAAGGAGCTCTTCGCGCTGCCCGTTCTTGGAACGGTAATACGCGCGCTCGGAGCCTACGCCGTCGATCGGGAGGGCAGCGCAACCGCCGCGATCAGGCGCTCGCTCTTGGTGCTGGAGGCCGGCGGGGCCGTCGGGATCTTTCCGGAGGGCACGCGGAACCGCAGCGGCGAGGTCCAGCCTCAGACAGGTGTCGCACTCTTGGCGTCGCTGGGAAAGGCGCCAGTCGTGCCGGCCTGCATCGTCGGGAGCGACCGGGCGCTGCGTTTCGCGCAAATTACCGTTGCGTTCGGCGCTCCGCTCGCCCTTGAGGCCGGCAGGAAAGCAACGCGCGAGGATTTGGCGAAGTTTACGGGCGAGGTTATGACTTCGATCGAGCTGTTGGCTGGGAGTATTGGTGGAAATTCGTAAGGCATCCGTCCAGGGTTTTTGCTTCGGGGTCGCCATCACCGTAAAGAAAGCGGAGGAGGCTATCGCCTCGCGCGGCGACGTTACGACTCTCGGACACGTCGTCCACAACCCGCAAATGGTCGAGTCGCTGGCCTCGCGCGGTCTGAAGAACGCCGCCGTCGTCGATGAAGTCGATGCGGGTGCGCTCTTCGTCCGGGCACACGGCCTTCCGGTCGACGTCTTTGAGAAAGCCAAGGCCAAGAATCTCGAGATCATCGACGCCACCTGCCCCATGGTAACGAAGATTCACGTTCAGGCGGAGAAGCTCAAAGCCGACGGCTACAAGATCGTCGTCATCGGCGATTCGAATCACCCCGAGGTAAAGGGGACGCTGAGCCACGTTCCCGGCGCGTGGTGCATCCAGAGCTCGAACGACGTCGAAAAGCTTCCCCGGTCGAGCAAGGTCGGGGTCGTCGTGCAGTCGACCTGGTCCGGCGAAGGGTTCACCGAGATCGTGCGGGCACTCTCGGCAAAATACTACGAAGTGCGTGCCGTCAATACGATTTGCACGGATACGCATAACCGGCAGAACGAAGCGCTTCGTTTGGCAAGGGACGTCGAAGTAATGGTCGTCGTGGGCGGAAAGACGTCGGCGAACACCAAGCATCTCGCCGATCTCTCCGAATCGCACGGTGCGCGCGCTTACCATATCGAAGGTCCCGACGAGCTGCAGCCCCAGTGGTTCGCGGACGTGCACGTCGCGGGATTGATGTCGGGTGCCTCGACGCCTGGGTGGCTCGTCGATCAGGTCGAAGCGCGGATGGAGGAGCTAGCCGCTTCTGCGTAATCCGGTCGATTTTGGCGAGCGCTTCGAAAGCGCCCTCGAAGAGCGAATCGGCAGATATCGGGGATCGGAAGAGATCTCCGATATGCTTTTACGCCACTTCGGGTACGGCAGATACGGACCGGCGCGGCGCGGCAAGCGCCTCCGGCCGCAAATGATAATGCGCGTCGCGACGTGCGAGGGGGCGCCGCTCGAGCACGCTCTCGACGCCGCCGTAGCCGTCGAAATCTTTCACAACTACTCGCTGGTCCACGACGACATCGAAGATCGTGACGAACTCCGTCACGGACGCCCGACGCTCTGGAGCGAGTACGGGATAGCCGCGGCGATCAACGCCGGCGACGCGATGTGCGCGCTCAGCTTCCTGAGCCTCGAGCAGGCGGCCGCGCACCTCGAAGCTGGGCGCGTCCTCGAGATGCTCGCGCTGCTGCACGAGGCGCACGCGGTGATGTGCGAAGGACAATCGCTCGATTTGCACTTCGAATCGGAGCGTTCGGTCGATCTTCCCGCGTACTACCGAATGATCGAATGCAAGACGGCGCAGCTGTTCGATGCCTCGTGCCGTTTGGGCGCTTATGCG
Organism: Candidatus Cybelea sp.; assembly: GCA_036264815.1. Classification (GTDB taxonomy): domain Bacteria; phylum Vulcanimicrobiota; class Vulcanimicrobiia; order Vulcanimicrobiales; family Vulcanimicrobiaceae; genus Cybelea. Next base: position 3,384 of record DATAQH010000270.1, on the reverse strand, counting down.
GCGGCCTGCGATCCAACAGCGATCGCCGCCTACGGCGACGTCGGCCGTGCCTACGGCATGGCTTTTCAGATTCGCGACGACGTCGCCGGCATCTGGTCGACGCTCGGCGAGACCGGCAAAACGGCCGGCAGCGACATCGCACGCCGGAAGTGGACGTTCCCGGTCGTGTGGGCGATCTCGCAGCCGCCGTCCGCGGCGCGCAGCGCCGTGGTCGAGGCCTACGCGAGCGGATCCTCGCTCGACGCATTGGCGGTCGGCCGCGTCGTCGAGGCGCTCGACGAGCTCGGCGCGCGCGAGGCCGCAACGCAAACGGCCGCCGAGCACGTCGGCGTAATCGAACGGCATGGCAATCGCGAACTGCGTGAGTTTTTAGCCGGTACGCTCGGTCTGGCCGCTGCATGACGCGCGCGCCGGCTCGCTCGAACCTAATCGTCTGGGCGCTTCCCGCGCTGCTCCTGGCCGCATTCTTCGTGCGGCTGCTCTTCGTCGATAACGAAGGCTTCAAGACCGATGTCAACACCTACGTCGCGTGGGCGCTCGCACTGAGCGAGCGTGGATTCGGGAGCTTCTATTCGTCGATCGGTTTTGCCGACTATCCGCCGGGCTACTTTTACGTACTGGCCGTCGTCGGGCGAATATGGCATCTGTTCTTCGCGGCGCACGACTCCGGTTACGCGGTCATGCGGATGCTCGTCAAACTGCCGGCGATCTTCGCCGACCTGTGGGTCGGATTGATGATCTTTGCCATCGTGCGCCGTTTCGCCGCGACCAGTCTTGCGTTGGCAGCCGCGGCCATCTATCTTTTCAATCCGGCGACGATCTACATCTCGGCGTCGTGGGGCCAAGTCGACTCGATCTCGGGAGGTCTCGCCCTGCTCGCGGTTTACCTGCTGCTGCGCAGCGAAGACCCTTCGACTTCGCCGCCGGCCGGCAGCCCAAACGCCTTACGAAATGCGGAGCTGGGCTGGATCGTTGGAGCCTGGCTCGCTTTCGGCTATTCGCTGCTGATTAAACCACAAGCGGCCGTACTGCTGCCGCTGATGCTCGCCTTCGCGCTGGCATCGCCGCAGCGCCGCCGCGAGCGTATCACCGCCACGCTTGCCGGCATCGTCGCCGCCTTGCTGCTCGCGCTGCTCGTCAGCGAGCCCTTCCATCTCAGCAATCCGATCGCCGCGTTCGTCTGGCTGGTCGAGCGGTACGCCTACGGCTCGAACGTCTATCCGTATAACAGCGTCAACGCGTTCAACCTCTGGGCGCTCCGCGGCTCGATGTGGATCCCCGACAGCCAGAGCATCCTGGGACTACCCCAATATCTCTGGGGCCTCTTGCTGCTCCTTGCCGCCATCGTCCTGATCGTTTGGCGCTATCTTCAGGACCGCAGCTCGCAGGCGTTGCTCGAGGCCTGCGCGATCTCGACGATCGCCTTTTTCGTGCTCTCGACGCGCATGCACGAACGCTACCTGTTCGACGGCGTCCTCTTTACGATCGTTTGCATTCCCTTCGCGCGCCGTTACTTGTGGGGTGCGATCGCGCTCTCGCTGGTGCTCTTCGCCAACCTCATCTACAGCCTGCAGTACCTGCACGCCGTTACCGGAAACGTCCCCGGGGCCAACGAGCAGAACCTCTGGGGGCCCGCCACCTCGATTCTCTCGCTCATCACGGTTGCGACGTTTTTCTGGCTTGGCTATCTCTTCTTAGGGGGCACGGAGGCCCGCGCATCCGCCGAAGCCGCGAGCGTTGCGAAGCCAAAAGGAGCCGGCGCGAGAGCGCCGGCGTTGGCGGCGGCCGTAGGTTGGGCGAATCACTGGTTCGATCCGCGGGCGGGTTTGACAACGATGCGCGCGCCGCTCGATTACGCGATCGCAGCGGCCCTGGGCATTGGAAACTTCGTGCTCTCGTTCGTCGGCTATTGGTGGCCGCCGGACAAGGTCTTCGACGAGATTTACTTCGCGCGCGCGGGTGAAGAGTATCTGCAGAACATGCGGATCTACGAGAATACGCATCCGCCTCTGAGCAAGCTGCTGATCACGCTCTCGATGGCGCTCTTCGGCGGAATGCCGCACGGGCACGGCTTAGGAGGGTGGCCGGGCCTGGGCTCACTCGTCGGCCATCTCGGCAACGGCGACAACTCCTACGGCTGGCGCTTCCTCGATGTCGTCTTCGGCGCGCTGGTCGTGATGCTGCTCTACGTCTTCGCGAAGCGCGTGACCGGCTCCACGATCTTTGCCACGGTGACCGCGCTCCTGCTCAGCTTCGACGGGATGCACTTCGTGCAATCGCGCATCGCGACGCCCGAAGGCTTCGTCGTCTTCTTTTCGACCCTCGCCGTCTATGCGTTCTACCGATTTTGGATTAGCTCGCAGGTCGGCGAGCGCAAGAACGTCGACGTACCGGGATGGGGGCTCGCGGCCGGTGCCGGCGGGTCGCTGGCCGCCGGACTGATCCTCGCGTTTCTCGGGCGCCTTATCTTCGGGTTCGACACCGCGGCGACGGTCATCGTCACCCTCTACGCCGCCTGCGGAATCTATCTGCTCGTGCGCTACCTTCTCTATCCGGCGTACTTCGGCGATAAGCGGCGCGAGCTATCGTTCGGTGAGGGATCGTACGCGCTGCGCGATGACGCGGGTGCGACGAATCTGTTCGCCGCCGACGGCGGCGCGATCGACGCCCGTGGGAAGATCACGCGCGGCGCAGTCTCCGAAGGCAAGGGCGGCGTGCTGGTCTACGACGACGATCCCTTGAAGATCGAGTATCGCCGCGACGGCAGCGTGAGCTATGAAACGCCCGACGGCGACGTGCTCTACGCGCAGGATCAGATTCGCGACGCGCGCGGACCGGCGGTCGAGAGCGGACGCTCGTCGCGCCGCTGGCTGATCTTCTTTACGGTCGCGCTGGGCCTGCTCGTGAGCAGCAAGTGGTACGGCGTGATGGGTTTCGGCGTCAGCTTCGTCGTGCTTTCGTTCGTGTGGCTCCAGCGTTTCTTTTTCAACGGGCGTCCGACGCTCTGGGGAAATCCGCGCGGTTTCCGGCTCGACGGCGCATTTGCGACGATTCTCTTCGTCAGTGCGACCGTTTACATGCTGGCTTGGGTCCCGGATCTCGCCCGGCATTCGCCCGATCCCGCGGAAATTCACAGCCTCAACGACGTCGTCTACCGGCAGTACACGATGTACGAATATCACCACAACCTTCGCGCGACGCACCCTTACTCATCGCAGTGGTGGGAATGGCCGATCGACTACGTTCCGGTCGCGTACTTCTATCAGGACCGCCGCGCCAACACCAACGATCCCAAGGGATGCTGCATTTACGAGATCACCTCGATGCCGAACCCCGTGATCCTCTGGTTTGGGCTATTCTCGGTCTTTTTCGTCGGCGTGCTGG
>DATAQH010000206.1:0-4130 GCA_036264815.1 Candidatus Cybelea sp. | reverse complement strand
CTCTTCAATCTCGCACTCGCGCGGCTGGTGGCGTTGCCGCTGATCGCGCTTGCGGTACTGAGCGCGCTGGCCGCGGCCCAGCGCGCACGCTCGCACGGCGCCGCCCCCGCCGAAGGTGACTTCTCGAATCCGCTGCAGTTGTCGACCGCACTGGTTTTCGCCGCGCTCTTCGTCCTCGTCTCGATGCTCGCGACGTTCGCGCAGCAGGCCTTTGGCCATGCGGGGGTCTACGTTCTCGCCGCGATCGTCGGCGTCACGGATATCGACCCATTCGTACTGAGCCTGGCGCAGGGCGGCGCTGCGGGTGTAGGAGTGAGTACGGCTGCCGCCGCGATTCTGATCGCGTCATCGTCGAACAACGCGCTCAAGGCGGGGTACGCGCTCGCGTTTTCCCGACAGCGCGAGGCCGTCATTCCGGCCGCCATCCTCGCGCTTCTCGCCGTCGCCGGCGTCCTGGCTGCCGTCGTCTTCCTTCGCTAGAGCCGCGCGGCGGCGGGAAGGTTCCGGCGCCTCGGCGATAAGCGAGCAGAATGAAGCCGATTCTCGTTCCCATCGATGGCTCCGATTGCTCGATGCACGCGCTCGATTTCGCCGTCGAACTCGCGTCGAATCTGGCTGCCGAGATCGTCGTTTGTCACGTCCTCGATCTCGGTCGAGCCGCCGCAATGAGCGCCGGCGCCGCGCAGCTCGCCGAGGAATCGATCGAGGTTTTGCGCGCGGAAGCAAAGGAGATCGTCGACCGCGCCGTAGCCCGTGCCGGTGCGAAGGTTCGGGTCAGCGCGCGCGTCCCCGAGGGCGCGCCCGTCGAGCAGATCGAGCGGCTTGCGGCGGAACTTCCGGCAACCTTCATCGTGCTCGGCACGCACGGCCGCTCGGGCTTGCAACGTTTGCTGATGGGCAGCGTCGCCGAAGGCGTCGTGCGCGCGGCCTCCGTGCCCGCGATGGTCGTGCCCTGCGGGCGCGCCTAGGGCGCGAGAAAGAGGTGATCGTGGCCGGCGCAGCCGCTCGCGCCGGCGAGGCAGCGGATCGAGAATTTCGGCTTCGCTTGCTGCTGCATCGGCAACGCGTACGCGCTCAGGCTGCCGTCGGTCAGGGTGAGCGTGTAAAAGAGCAGGCGCGGCGGATCGGCGGCGAGCGCGGAGACGATCGCATCGGAGTGCTCGGTGGGAAAGAGTCCCTTGGCGGGCTGCAGCGGCTCGTCGAACTGACTCATATCGTTCACCGGCGGCGAGGGCGGCGATCCGGGACTCGGCGAGCGCAACGCGCCGGTGTACTGTCCCAAAAGAAGGCTCGCGGGATTGGTTGCCGTCGGCAAGTACTGGCTGGCATCGACGAAACCGGCCTGCGCCAGGTCGATGCCTAACGACGACGGCTGTTTTGCGTAGGGAAACGAGACTTTGAAGAGTCGAGCGATCGTCGTTGCCCTCGCATAAACGTACAGCGCCGCATTCACGTCGAAACGCGCCTGCATCAGCGTCGAAAAACCTGCGGTCTTCGAACCGGGCTGGCCGAACGCAATCCGCACTCCGGCAACGCTCTTTTTCGAGAGCGGCGGGCGCAGCTCCGAGATCTCGTGGCCGAGGTTGTTGAGCAGCCACAGGTTATCGTTCGGATCGTACTGCATGTCGACGAGATCGGCGCCGTACGGCCCAACCTCGGTAATCGCCGGCGTCAGTTTGATCGAGAGCTTCGCATGCGAAGCCGCGAACGAAACGATCGGAGGCTTGAAGATACGAATTGACTCGGTGCTCGCGAGCGCCACATCGCCGTACGGGCCGACGGCGATCGCCGGCGGACCCGCAAGCCCGGGCCACTCTTCGAGCGTCCGCGCCGGTTTCGAGCCGGCCGTCAACGGTAGGCGATACGCGTAGAAGGTTCCTAGATGATCGACGTACAGCCAGTTGGCCGGCGGCGTCGGGTTCGGCGGCACCGCAACGCCCCCCGAGATTGGCGCCGGTCCAACGTTCGCGCAACCGGAGATGGCGACGACGGCGGCGCCGATTCCAACGATCGCCGCAAAGATCGCCGAGAATTTCATCGGTCGAGGCTCCCAAAGACCGGTCCCGTCGGACCGCTTGCATTATTTTCGTCTGGATCGAAGAGGAAGAGCGAGAGGCGCGACGCGTTATGAAACGGCAGTTCGTTGCGCTTATCGAAGGAGTCGACGCTCGCGGGCGTCAGCTCGCCGCACGTTACGCTGCCGCAGAGAAACGGCGTGGTCCCCTTTCCCGCATACGCTCCAAAGTTGGCGACGTGCGCACCGAGTGAGACCGTCGCGACGTTGCCCAGCGTCGCGCTCCCGAGACGTTTGAAATTCGTTTGCGATGCCGCGTCAAAACTGCCGAAGTCCGCCTCGGGCACCGCCGGCGAGGCTTCGTAGAGCGATAGCTGCGCCCCGGCCTTCGAGCCGGACGGCTCGACGAAGCTCAGCACTCGATAGTGCGGATAGCTTCCAACGAGTGCGAGCGTGTAGTCTTTCCCGCCCGTCAGCGGCGCCGATTTGAACGGGCCGACACGATAACCCAGAATGTTGAGAGCCGTCATCGACTTGGTCCCGGGCGTCATATTGAGAAACGGCGTGATCGTGCCGTAGTTGAACTGCGAGCTAACCGTCTCGCCGTTGACCTGCAGGTACGCCGAACCGATGCTCGCCGGCACGCCGTTGATGATCGTCTCGAGCTCGGGAGCCGCTTCGGCAAAGCGCACGCGGACCGTAGATGACGCCGCCGGCGGCATGCCGCTGGAACTCGAACTCGAGTTTCCGCCGCATGCGGCGAGCACCAACGCGAGCCAACCAGGAAAAATCCGCGAACGAAACGTCATCGAGGCTCCGAAAGAAAGGTATATGCGCGCCGCCCGAAGGCGGCGCGCATACGTGTGGTTGTTACCTAGGCCTTGAGGCAGGCCGGGATCGCGTGCGTCCCGGTGAGCGCCTTCTGGATCTTCGCTTGAGTCGAGGCCGGAAGCGGGGAGTATTCGAGGTTGGGGAGCGCGTTGTTCCACGCGGTCGAGTCGAGGTACTGGATCAAACCCTTGAGATCGCTGAAGTGATTCGAGCCGGAACGCATCTGGTCTTTACCGTAGAACATGAAGTAGCTGAGGCCGATGATCGGGTACGCGACGGTCGGCGGGTTGACGAAGACCGACGGCGGGATGTAGAGCTGGCAGTTGGGCGTGCTGGAGCCGAGGCTGACGCCGTCGGAGCCCATGCCGTACTGGATCTTGCTCGCGGCGGCTTTGGCTAAGCCTTCGGCCACAGCGTTGGGGTTGGTGGGGCTGACGAAGGTCGTGCCGCTGAGCAGCGCTGCTTGACCGAGCGCCGGGGCCGTGGCGGCATTCGCCCAGGCACCTTCGGCATAGCCGGTCGCGTACGGCGAGCCGGTGCCGCTCTGGATGCCCGAGATGATGCCCGGGTTACCGCTGGCGCCGATGAAGGTCGAACCCGAAGACTGCGCCCCGGTCGGGCCAGTCCACGCCAGCGAGTTGAGGTTCACGGGCGCGAAGGTCCACGCGGCGCTACGGCCGCCGCCTTGATAAGGCGCCTTCGCGTATTTGCCCTTCCAGGGTTCGTTGCAGCCCTTCAGGCTGTCGTTGAGCTTGTTCTCGAAGAGGAAGGTCGTACCGCTGCCGTCCGAGCGATAGTAGAACGTGATCGGCTGGTGGCCGGCAACCGCAGATCCGCCGTTATCCTTGGTGATTGCGGCGTCGTCCCAGAAGCCGATCGTACCGTTGGCGATGGCGCAATAGGTCCAGGTTGAGAGCTTGAGCTGGCTCGAGCCCAGGCCGGTTAAGCCGCTGCCGCCGCTGATGTACGGGAAAACGATCGGTCCGCCGTAGGTCGGAAACTCGAACGGCTGCCCGTAGGTCGAGGCGTAGGTCGTGGCATACGTCGTCGTATTGCCACAGCACTCTGTGGACGGCATCGCCACGTCGCTGCCGACGAAGTCGATCGGGTCTCCGCGGCCGCCAAAGCCGGTTGGGCTCGCGTTGAGTGCCGCACAGGCGGTCGCGCCGACCGCTTGAACGCCTTCGAACTCTTTACGTCCGAAGCCGCTGCCGGTCAGGCAGTATAGGAAGGCATTTCCATCGCCGATGTGCTGCGCCGCATTGAAGAGCAGCGAGCCGGGTCC
>DATAQH010000153.1:0-3846 GCA_036264815.1 Candidatus Cybelea sp. | reverse complement strand
TTGCCGGCGATCTCGTTATGATCGAGCACGACGTTGCGGTCGCCGTGGTTCGCGTAGGAGGCAAAGCCGTACTCGCCGTTGCGTGAAAGGCAGTTGTAGCGCGTGATGCTGTTCGGGCCGAGAAAGACGCCGGCGCCGGCGTCATCCTCGACGGTGTTATACGCAATCACCCACCCGTGACCCGGGTTGTGATTGACGACGGCCTGACCGTTGTTGCTGCCGATCGCGCCGAAACGGCGAATCGTCAGGTACTCGACCGTGACCTTCGTCGCCTTGCCGGTAAACGCGTACTGGTTTTTCAGCCGCCCGTCGAGCACGGCGTTCGGGCCGCCGATGAAGACGTCGCCATCGGCGGCGATGATCTGCCCGTACGGGCTTGCGCCAAACGTATGCGTGCCGCTCGCGAACCAGTAGGTCGTGTTTGGCGACGGCTGGAGCGACGCGTTGTCGCCGGCGGGAACGACGACGGCGCCCTTCGGCGGCTTCGCGGGCCCGCGCAGCAACGCTCGGTTCCCGCAAATTTCCGCGCCGGCGTGCGCCGGAGCGCCCGCACGCTCGCGCGTCGCGGACGCTCCGGCGAGAAACGGCAACGTTTGCGAGAGGGGTGCGCAACTCGCGCAGGCGAGGGCGAGAAGGATCGCGCAACGGCGCATCACGGATGCCTCCTTTGCGCCGCATTCTTCGCCGCAACCGTAGTGTCACCCTGACGGCCTGGGCCTAACCCCCGGCGACGCTGATCGCGGCGCCGCGCGGTAGCTCCTGGCCGCCGGAAACCGTCTTGATCGCGGCGCCGCCGGCTGGGTAGGCATAAATACCGGTCGATGCGTTGCAAAGATCGGGAACGATCACGCGTTTGTGGTCGGCGAGGACGTAAAACTGCGCGAGGCAAGCCGCGCCAGTCACAGTCGAGCCGAGAATGCTGGAGCCGTCGGTCTGATAGATGGTTCCCGTGCCGCCGTTACCGATGTCGAGATACTTGCCGTCCCAGGCGATGCCTCCCGCAGACGTAATCGTTCCTCCCGACAGCGTGATCTCGTTCAAGCTCGACGAGCCGGCGGCCAGCTCTGCCAGCCCAAACGAAAACGAACTCTGCAAGTCGCCGTCGACGAAAAGATTCCCCGCTCCGTCATAGCCGGCGTAATCCATCCCGAAGAAAGCGTAGTCCCAATACGTCGCGTGGTTCTCCTGACCGTTGCGGAAGACGGTAACGCCGGGGCCCGAGCCCGCCACCGCGAGGTCGCCGGTCTTCGGATCGATCGAGCATCCGAAGCCGACGCCGGGGTTTCCGCTCGCATCGCCGGGACTCAGGACGCTAATCGGCTCGGTACCGCCGTGAGCGAACTCCCAAACGGCGACGTCGCTCGTGTCCAAAATCCAAACGTAGCCGCGGCGATCGGTGCAGACGCCGTCGATCGAGCTAAAGCCGGAAAGCACCCCGGCTCCGGTGAGCTGCGGATACGTGTAGACGTACACGGAGTTCGTTTCGGAATCGGCCACGTAGAGAAGACGCTTTCGCCGCGCCGACGGCTCGACGTGCGATTTGCGGCGTAGTTCTTGAAGAACTGCGGCGTGCGATCCAGCCACGCCGCGCGCAGCGGCTGCGAGAGGCGGGCTCGGCGTCGCGGCCGGCCCGGTACAGCCGCTCGCGAAGCCGGCGATGGCAAGCGCGGCGACGAGCGAGAGACGCTTGGAGTTGTTCATTGATGCTCCCTTTCGGTTGTAGAGATCAGGGCAGCGTGCGATAGCGCGCGGCCATTCCTTGCTCTAAATGGACGTTGAGGTGGCAATGATAAAGCCAGACGCCCGGGTCGTCGGGGACCATGTCGGCGACGACCATGCCCATCGGCCCGAGCTCCGCGGTGTCGGTCCGCATGCCGTTGATAACGACGGTTTCGCCGTGCCAGTGCGGGGCGTGAAAGTCGAAGTCGCTCATCGTCGCCATCACGTACCAGCGCGTCCGTTTGCCGACGCGTACGTCGATCAGCGGCATGTTTCCGAAGACGTAGCCGTTGATCGAGAACATTTGGTTGTCGTCGGCGAAGCCTTGCTTTCCGGGTTTGACACCCCGCGGGTTGATCGCGCGATCCGCGAGGTTCTCGCGGTACAGGCGGCTCTCGCTCTCGTCGATCTGCGCGAACATCGTAAAGACCTCGCGGTCGACGTCGTTTGGTGAGCCGTCGGGCTTCGCCGCTCCCCGGCGCGTGACGACGATCGGGCCGACCAGGCCGGTATTGACGTCGCGCAGCTCGTCGGTGTGCGAGTGGTACATCCACAGAATCGAGCTCTGATCCATCGGCCCCGGTCCGGAGCGATCCGGCACGTCGAAATGATAGGTATAGGTTGCGCCCGGCGCGACGGCGTCGCCGGGCTTTTCGCTCGAGCCGCTGCCGTCCCGGTAGGGCGCGCCTTCGGAGGTTTTCAGGTAGCGCAGGCCGTGCACGTGGAAGCTCAACGGCAGGCGTGAGTTGTTCTTGAATACCACGACGACCGAATCTCCGACCGCGGCGCGGATCGGCGGTCCCAGCGTTCCCATGTAGAGCTCGTCGGCCGGCCGCGGCTGCATCGTATTGAACGTCGCGTCGGTGTAGCCGTGGTAGACGACCTTGTGGTACGCGAAGCCGAGCTGAAACGGCGACGGGCGCAGCGGCGCACCGGTGAGGACGTTGGTCCCGCTCGGCGCGTAGTTCCAGACGATTTCGTCGGCGGCAATATAGTACGTGCGTTCCGCTGCCAGCGCCGGGGCGGTGCAGAGCAGCACGAAGGCGATCGTTCGCAGCATGGTATTCACTCCGTAATAGCGGTAGAAGCGGCGAGGCAAGCGGCGATGAAGTCCGCGACCTCGCGCGTCTCGGTCACGAAAAGGCGCTTTCCGGTGCTCACTTCGTGGATGGAACCGCGCCATTGCGCGTTGGCGGCTTCACCGGCCGCCCACATCCGAACCAGGAACGTCGCGTCTCGCCGTTTTGAGTTCACCGCTCCAGCCTACGGGAGTGCCGTGCCGCCGGCGTGCCGAAGCCGGTCGGTGTGAACGAGGCCCGCGTGAGTGCCGGTGGGCTCGAGGTGCGGCTGTTCGGCGAGCCAGACGTTCGCTACGCCGGCGCTCCTTTGAAGTTTGCGAAGCGGGCCCTGACGCTCGCCATGGTGGCGCTGCTGCTCTTGAGGCGCGGGCGGCCGCTCTCGCGCGAGTCGCTGGCCTTCACCCTTTTTCCCGACAGCGACGAAGAGACCGCGCTGGCGGAGCTTCGCCGCTACGTGTACTTGGCGAATAAGGCGTTGCCGGCGCCGGGTGGCGAAGCCTGGATCGTCGGCGACGGCGAAACGATCCGTTGGAACGATTCGAACGCCGCCTTCGTCGACGTCGTCGAGTTTGAGCGCCTGGCGAGCGAACCCCACACGCAGCACCTCGCCGTCGAACTCTACGCAGGCGACCTTCTCGAAAACGTCTACGACGATTGGGTTCTCGGCGAGCGCGAGCGACTGCGCACGAAGTACTTCAACCTGCTCGACGCGCTGATCGATCGCAGCCGGGCCGAACGCAACTTCCCGGCCGCCGTCGCGCACGCTCGCCGCGTGCTGTCGGCGGATCCGTGGCGAGAGGATGCTCTGCGTTCGCTGGTAGCGGTTCGTTACGAATCCGGAGACACGGCGGGCGCGCTCGCCGAATACGATCGATTCGCAAAGCGTCTGCGCGACGATCTGGCGATCGCGCCGATGCCCGAAACGATCGCCTTGCGGCAATCGATCCTCCGTCAAGAGGCGGTCCCCGGCGCGTTGGCGCCGAGGGTTTCGGCGGAAGGCGGCGACGCAGCGCGGCGCGCGAGCTCGATCCTGCCGTTCGTCGGACGG
>DATAQH010000105.1:0-2704 GCA_036264815.1 Candidatus Cybelea sp. | reverse complement strand
ATGCCTGACGGGTCGAAGGCGAAGATCAACGAGGCGCAATCGGACGGCGGAGTCACGGAAGCCAAGAACGTCATTGCCAATTGGCTGGGCATTCCTGGCTTCGACCGCTACGTGGTCCTGCGCATCGACGCGTCGAAGGAGTTCGTCAACGCGATCGGCGGGGTCGACGTCGACGTGAAATCCTCGAACTGTCTGCAGTATAAGACCGGTTGCAAGGGCGATGAGCTGGACTACGACGACACGTGGGGCCACCTGCACATCCATCTCAAGGAAGGCATGCAGCATCTCAATGGCGAGCAGGCGGTAGCGTATATGCGCTTCCGTCACGATTGGTGCAGCGATCCGTGCCGCATCATGCGCCAGCAGCAAGTGATGCGCGCGGTGGCCGATAAAGTCCGCGGCGACCGGGTCAACACCCTGATGCACCTCGGCGACCTCTTGGCGGTCTTCCAGAAATACGTGCAGACCGATTTCACCAATCAAGAGCTGATCTCGCTCGCGACGCACTTCCAAGGGGTCGCGAACGGATCGATCGTCGGCAAACAAGTGCCGTACACCGACGACGTCAACTTGCCGGGGTATGGCGACTCGCTGGTTCCCGATACGAAGGCACGCGCTCAACTCGTCGCGCAGATGCTGATGCCGGCGGCCGAGCCGGTCGCCTCGCCGAGCGCAATGGCGCTCGCGGCGATTCCCCCCTCCACCCTGCGGGTCGACGTCGAGAACGGCAGCGCGGTCAGCGGCGCGGCGCGCCGCGTCGCCACGAAGCTCAAACACGCCGGATTCACGATCGGCGAGGTTGGCAACGCCGACCGCTCCGATTACTCCACGACCGAGATCCACGAACATTCGAACGTCGTTTATGCCGGAGCGCGCGTTCGCGAGGCACTCCCGAGCGTGCACGAGGCCGTCGTCGTCCCGGATTCCTCGGTCGAACCGAGCGCGCCGCCGACCGACCCCGCGGCGAGCGGCAGCGACGTGACCGTGATCGTGGGCAACGACCTCGCGACCAGCTTGTCGCTGACCGCCGCACAGGATCACCCGTTGTGACGTGTCGCCGGCCGTGAGAGGCATGCTTGTCGTGTTCGCGGTAGCCGCTCTGATTGCGGGCGGCTGGCGCTTCGTCGAGCACAAGAGCAATCTCGTGCCGTCGTTGGTCACGCCCGAAACCAACGTGCACCTCGAGTTCTCGAACGCCGTCGTCGCGCGGCTCTATCGCGTCACGCACGAGCTTCCGGAAGATCGCTCGCACCGGCCGCGCCTAATCGCACTGACCTTTGACGACGGGCCGTATCCGGTTTACACGCCGATGCTGCTCGACGTGCTGCGCGATCTGCGCGTGCCCGCGACGTTCTTTTTGATCGGACGGGATGCGCAGACGTGGCCGGAGCTCACGCGACGCATCGAAGCCGAGGGTAACGAGGTTGCGGACCACACCTACACGCATCCGAATTTGGATCAGGAATCGGACGACCAGGTCCGCGACGAGATTCTAAAAGGGCGCGACGTGCTGTGGGATCTCACTCGCGATCCGTCGGTGCGCACGCTGATGCGTCCGCCGCACGGACGCTACAACGAGCGGACGCTGCAGGTCGCGCAGAGCCTCGGCTATTCGGTCGTGCTCTGGACCGACGACGGCGGTGACTGGCGCACGATAACCGTCGACGAGTTGGAGCGCCACGTCATCGAGCACGCGACCGCGCCCGAAATCGTGCTGCTCCACAGCGGGAAGCTTGCGACAATTGAAGCTTTGCCGTTCGTCGTGGACCGGTTCCGCAAGGCCGGCTACCGCTTCGTGACCGTGGGGCAGATGCTCAAGCTCGTTCAGACCAGCGACCTCAATCACCCATTGCGAAAGGCCGTTTAGGCGCCGAGATGCCGCGCCAGATTATCGACGTCGAGTCCAGCAGGCCCGCCTACGAGCGGCGCCGGCTGCGCCGAATCATCATCTTCGTGGCGATCGTGCTGATCGTTGCGGCCGCCGTTTGGTTCCTTGCCCAGCGAGTGCGTGCCGAGGAAACTCTGGTCGCTGCGGGAACCCTGGAGAGAGAATGCTGTCTAAGCGTGCTTTAGCTTTTATTGCCCTTGCTGCGACGGCCGCGACCGTCGCGTGCAGCAATCTCGGTCAGACGACCGGGGTCAACGTCGGGCCGAATTTCCCGTCGAAGACGCTGTACGCAACGAATACCAACCAAAACGCGATCAGCATCTACAGCAACGGCATCAAGAGCGGAAGCGGACCTTCCTTCAATATCGGCGGCGGTAACACGGCGCTCGACGGTCCGCAATATCTGGCATTCGATCGGCGCCAGAACCTCTGGGTGACGAACTATAACCAGAGCACGCACAACGCCGTCTTGCTCGAGTTCGCCGCGCTGGCCACGGGCAACGTCCTTCCGCTCGGGACGACCGCGGTGCCCGGGCATCCACGCGGCATCGCCTTTACGCCGAAGGGGCCAACGCCGTTGCCTTCGAGCTCGGCGGGTCCGCCGGCGCCGATCATGGTCATCGCCGATAACATCTCGACGTCGATCTATCCGAGCGAAATTCTGCTCTTCCAGTATGGCGCGTCTTCGCCGTATCAGTCGATCGCCGGTCCGCGTCCCGGATTGAACGTTCCGGGCGGGATCGCGGTCGACCGGTTCGGCCATATTTATGTCGCCAACATCAACGGCGCCTCGGTCTCGCAGTTCGTCCTGCCGAC
>DATAQH010000099.1:0-3122 GCA_036264815.1 Candidatus Cybelea sp. | reverse complement strand
AAACGTCTTGATTCCGACGGGCGCGGTTGGCGCATTGCCGGCGCCGGCGAACAATCAGTATCAACTTTCGGTGAACGCACAAGGGCGGCTCATCGATCCGAAACAGTTCGGGGACATCACCGTTCGAGCGAATCCAGACGGTTCGGTGCTTCACTTGCGCGACGTCGCCCGCATCGAGCTCGGCGCCCAACTCTATCAAACGCTTGGATCGCTCAACGGCAGACCGGCGACTGAGGTCATTCTCTATCAAACGCCCGACGCAAACGCGCTCACGACGGCCAACGCGGTCCGGGCCCGAATGGAGGAGCTGTCGAAAGCGTTTCCGCCAAGCCTCAAGTACTCGATTGCTTACGATAGCACGCTCTTCGTCAAAGACTCAATTAAGGACGTTCTGAAGACGCTCTTCGAGGCGATCGCGCTCGTCATCATCGTCGTCTTCGTTTTCCTTGGAAGTTTTCGAACCTCGTTCATTCCGATGCTGGCCGTTCCGGTTTCGCTAATCGGAACGTTCATCGCATTTATTCCGCTAGGGTTCAGCATCAACACGCTGACGCTCTTTGGCTTGGTTTTGGCGATCGGTATCGTCGTCGACGACGCGATCGTGGTCGTGGAGGGCGTCGAGCACCACATCGAAGCGGGTTTGGAGCCGCGAGAAGCCACCGAGAGGGCGATGAAGGAGCTCACGGCGCCGATCCTGGGCATCTCGCTCGTGCTAACCTCCGTATTCCTCCCTTCGGCGTTCATCAGCGGGATCACCGGCCAGCTGTATCGGCAGTTCGCGCTGACGATTACCATTTCGCTTAATCTTTCGGCGATCATCGCACTCTCGCTCACGCCGGCGCTCTCGGCCATGATCCTGCAAAAGCGCACGCGGCTTTGGGGACCATTCGGGTGGTTCATCGACCAGTTTAACCGCGGGTTTGGGGCCGTAACGAACGGTTACATGGGCTTGCTGCTATGGCTCATGAGGCGCGTGGTCCTCGTGATCGGGTTGCTGGCGGCCTTCTACGTCGCCGACGCGTTACTCGGCATGAAATTGCCGGGCGGCTTCGTGCCCGACGAAGACCAAGGCGTCGTGTATGCCAACGTGCAGCTCCCCTACGGATCTTCGCTGGATCGTAATTCGGCACTATTAGGTAAAATCGAGAAGGACGTCATGGGCGTCCACGGTGTGGCCAATGTCATTTCGCTCGCGGGCTTCAACTTGCTCACGTCGACCCAGGCACCGGATTCGTCGAGTTTGATCGTCGTCCTCAAGCCATGGGACGAACGAACCAAAGAACATTTGACGTTGCATGGCATCGTTGAGGACATCAGCCAGAAGATGAGCGCCTATCCGCAGGCGGCCTCGTTCCCGTTCGTTCCGCCCACGATACCGGGCCTCGGCAACGCATCGGGATTTGCGTTCGAGTTGGAGGATCGCGGAGGACACTCTGTCAACGAGCTCGCCGCGGTGGCCGACAAAGTGGTCGCTGAGGCGCGCAAGCGGCCGGAACTTACCGCGATCAACAATACGATGCGGACCTCGATCCCGCAGCTCGAACTCAACATCGATCGAGATCGGGCGGCCGCGCGCGGTGTCGACGTCAGCGACGTCTTCAAGCAGCTCCAAGCGATGCTCGGCGGCTTGGTCGTCGACGAGTTCACGCTCTTTAATCGCACCTGGGACGTGATGATCCAAGCCGAACCGGCGTTTCGCTCGAACGCCGCGAGTATCTCCAGTATCTACGCCCGTAACGACACGGGGCAGATGGTTCCTCTGCGGACGCTGACGACGGTAACCCGAGGGCTGGGAACGGACTTCATTCAGCGCTTCAACACCAATCGAGAGGTCGAGGTCTTCGGCTCCAATGCCCCCGGCTACAGCACGGGACAAGCGATCGCCGCGATGCAGGAAGTAGCTTCGAAGGCAGTTCCGGCCGGTTACGGCTACGGTTGGTCGGGCACGGCGTATCAAGAAGTCGCCGTCGGCAATACGCAAACAATCATTTTCATATTCTCGATTCTGCTCGTCTTCTTGGCGCTCGCCGCGCAGTACGAGAGCTGGGTGATGCCGCTGGCCGTGCTTCTCGCGGTGCCGACCGGCGTCTTCGGCGCATTTCTCTCCGTTTTGGGTTGGAAGCTCGACAACAACATCTACGTACAGATCGGGATCATCTTGGTCATCGGCCTCGCCGCGAAGAACGGCGTGCTTATCGTCGAGTTCGCCCGCGAACGGCGCGCGCACGGCGCCTCGATTACCGAAGCCGCCGTCGATGCGGCGCGGTTGCGCTTTCGCCCGATCTTGATGACGTCGTTCGCCTTCATCATCGGCGTCATTCCGCTGATGTTCGCCCATGGCGCCGGCGCGGCGTCGCGCCAATCGTTGGGAACGACGGTTTTTGCGGGCATGCTTGCGGCGACGTGTTTCGGGATCTTCTTTACGCCGTCGCTCTACGAACTCTGCCAGAAATTCATCGAGCGAAAGAACCCGCAAGGCAAGCATGAAGCGACGCCGGCAACGGCGGTGCCGCGGCCGGGCGAAGGACCGGCATGAGGTTCGTCGTTGCGGCCATCGCATTCTTCCAGCTGATCGCCTCGTGCGTACCGCCGACGCCCTCGACGCCTCCCGACGCGCAGCTGCCGTCCGTTTACCGCGGCGAAGCCTCAACCGCTTCTTCGCTCGGAAGCCTGCCGTGGCGAAAGCTGTATGACGACCCTGTATTACAGGATCTCATCGCCAAGGCTCTTGTGCGCAACTTCAACATCGAGATCGCCTATACGTCGATCTTGGAAGCCGAAGCGAATCTTGGGATCACCGCCGCGAATCAATCGGTCTTCGTCAACGGGATCGTGCAGGCTCCCTTCCAAGCGACGGCCGGGACTAAAGCGCCGGGCACTCCCACGTCCCAGTTTCTCCCGCTTGCCGGCATCGAGGCGAGCTATCAGGTCGACCTTTTCGGCAAGCTCGCGTCCGCAACCGGCTCCGCGCGCGAGCGGCTGCTCTCTACTCAGGCGGCGCTCGAGACGGTAGCGGCGACGGTCGTTGCGCAAGTTGCCACGGCGTACTTTCAGTTGCGCGAGCTCGACGAGACTCTGGCCTTCACGCAAGAAGCGATGAAGGGGCGCGAGGAAAACGTGCG
>DATAQH010000078.1:0-6749 GCA_036264815.1 Candidatus Cybelea sp. | reverse complement strand
GAGGATGACACGATTTTCTATTGCCTCGACGATCGCTGGCTGCTGGTCGTCAATGCCTCGAACGCCGATAAGATGTGGGAGCACGTCAATGCCTTCGCTCCCGAAGACGGCGTGTCGCTGGAGAATCGGCATGGTGAAGATGCGCTGATCGCGATTCAAGGGCCGCTCTCGGTGCAGATGCTGCAGCCGCACGTCCCCGACGTCGACCTCGGGGCGATGAAGTACTACTTCAGCGCGCGCGGTACGGTCGACGGCGTGCCCGCGGTCATCGCCCGAACCGGGTACACTGGTGAAGACGGCTTCGAACTCTTCGTTGCCGGCGAGCGCGCCTCGGAGCTCTGGCGACGGCTGCTCGAAGCGCACGCGGGCGAAGGGCTCGAACCCTGCGGTCTTGGCGCGCGCGACGTGCTGCGGCTCGAGGCCGGGATGCCGCTGTACGGCCACGAGCTCACCGAGGAGATCACGCCCGTTCAAGCGGGGCAGCTCTGGGCGATCAAATTCAACAAGGAAAACTTCATCGGAAAAGAAGCGCTGCAAGCGCAGATCGACCGCGACGACTATCCGAGAATCGTCGGCCTGATAATGAACGGACGCGCGCCGGCGCGCGAGGGCTACCCCGTAATGCATCACGGCCGTCGCGTCGGCGAGATTCGCAGCGGCTCGATCGGGCCGTCGGTCGAGAACAAGAACATCGCGACCGCGCTCGTCGAGAGGGATTCCGCGCACCCGAATACGACGCTCGGCGTCGAAATTCGCGGCGCGCTGCACGACGCAACCGTCGTGCCGTTGCCTTTTTACAAACGCCCCAAATAACGAGAAGGAGAGAACGTGGCGCAGCCCGAGGATCTGCTCTACAGCAAGGAACACGAATGGGTTCGCCTTGACGGCGATACCGCGACGATCGGCATCACGGATTACGCGCAAGGCTCGCTCGGCGATATCGTCTACGTCGAGCTACCCAAAGTCGGCGCGACGATCGAGCAATTCGGCAACGTCGGCGTCGTCGAATCGGTCAAAGCCGTCTCGGACCTTTTCACCCCGATCTCCGGCGAGGTCATCGAGATCAACGGTACGCTCGACGACGATCCCGCCTCCGTCAACCGCGAGCCGTATGGTGCGGGTTGGCTGATCAAAGTTCGGCTGCGCGACAACGGCGAAACCGCCAACCTCCTCAGCCCCGCGCAATACGAGCTCCTCGCCGCCGAATAGCGCCCTTCGCCAACCCTTCGAGAGGCTCAGGGCGACACGACGCTGCGGCTAGGTGATGCGAGGATGCGGCTAGCGGAACAGGCGGCGCAGCGACGCGATCAGAACGTCGGCACGCGCCGTACGATCGGCGACAAACGCCCAGAGGTCGCCGTCGGGCGTTAGCGTTCCCCGCGCGCCGACGGCTCGCGCCCAGTTTTGTACTTCGTCGTGGCCGCCGAGGAGTGCCCAGCGAACGTCCTCGTCGCCGAGCTGCCGGTCGTAATGGAAATAATCGCCGGCCGCCCAAGACGGAATCCCTGCGATGCGCTCGCGGGTATCGAAGTTGATGTGGTAGACCCAGAAATAGTCGCCGTAGATCATTCGAACGCCGCGTTGTGCGAGCTGCGCGCGCAGGCGTTCGTCGTCCCGCAACCCCTGCGTGAGTTCGGCGCGCGTTTTCGTTCCCGGCAAACTGTAGAGCCAAAAGTTCGGCACCGTCACGAGCACCACGGCCCCGAGCGCTAACCATTTCCGGAGACTCCATAACGTCGTTGCGCCGATCGCGCAGACGATCGGAACGATCAGATAGAGCGGTGCGATATAACGCACCGTCCAACCGCGCATCGAACCCGCTTGCGAGGCGACGTACAGCAGAAAGACCCCCGCGAACACGAGCCAGATGAGTTGCCGCGCCTCCGCATACCTACCGTTGCGATTGCGCGCCATGATGAAGCCGGACGCGACGATCGCGTATCCCAAGATCAGCGGCGTCGAAAGCGACCACCAGCCGGCCGGTTCGTGGAAGAGCAGCTTGGGAACTTGCGTCACGACAAACCAAGCAACGTTGTCTACGACCACCGCCCCATTGGGCGCCGCTTGCGATGCCCAGTTGTGCGTCAGCGATGCCGCGCCGTTTGTAGCGTTGCCGATGATAAACGGTACCGCGCCGGCGATAAAGCCGATCCCGGCGACGACGGCTTCGCGTACCGTCGCCATGCGCCGCCGCCAGGCAATCCAGATGAGAACCGGAAGGGCGACCATCAAGGTCTGCAGCGATATCCAAATGCCGAACCCGGCGCTCAATCCAAACGCGAGGCGCTGCCAGATGCGTCCTTCGTGCCGCCAGAGGGTCGCGAGCCAGAGCGTCGCGGCGCACGACGCCACGATCTCGCCGTACGCCCACGGCACGTATGTGACGGTCATGAACTGCTCGGGTGGCACCACGACAAAGATCATTGCGACGCAGGCGAGCCGGTCGCCGAGCAGCGCGCGCAAGAACAGCCAGGAAAAGGCTAGATAGAGCGCACCCCAGGTCAGCCCGGTGAGCGCCAAGCCGACGCGCCCGTCGCCCAACAGGTGGAAGTAGCCCGCTGCTACGTAACAGCTCGCGGCGCTCAGGCGCGTTCCGCCGGGAAAGAAGAGCGGATAGGCTCCCGCGGCCACGCGGAACGCGCAGAGCCCCGCCAGCGTGCCGTCGGAATCGATCTGAAAGAGCGCAAGCGGAAAGTAGAGCGCCGCCCGCAGCAACACGCCTGCCGCCACCAGTGCGATACCGAGCCGCGCCACGCCGCTCGCTTTCTTTACGGAGGACCCCACGGCCTCGCAACGCAACCACCGTACTCGAATGTACGCACCCCACACGCAACGCGACATCGACGAGATGCTCGCCGCGGTCGGCGTCGAATCGCTCGACGCGCTGCTGCGCGTTCCCGACGAGATCGCACTCAAAGCCAAACTCGAGGTCGTTCCGGCGCTTCCCGAGTATCAAATTCAACGCCGGTTCGACCGCTTCGCCGAGAAGAATGCCGGCGTCGGTTATCGCTCGTTTCTCGGAGCCGGCTCGTACAACCATTACGCCCCGCCGGCGATCGCGGCGCTGGCGATGCGCGGTGAGTTTCTCACCGCCTACACACCCTATCAAGCCGAAGTTTCTCAGGGCTATCTGCAAGCGATCTACGAGTGGCAGACCTATATCTGCCTGCTCACTGGGATGGAGCTGGCCAACGCCTCGGTCTACGACGGGGCCACCGCGCTTGCCGAAGCGGCGATCATGGCGCTGGGTGCGACCGGGCGGCAAAAAGTTCTCGTCTCGCGCGCCATCCATCCGAACTACCGGGCCGTGCTGCGAACCTATTGCGACGGGCTCGACGTCGCCGTCGATGAGATCGCCGTTACGGAAGATGGCGTCACCGACCTCGGCGCGCTTGAAACAGCCGTCGGCAGCAAAGAGTACGCCGCGGTCGCTCTGCAGTCGCCGAACTTCTTCGGCTGCATCGATACGCTCACGCGCGCCGCGCAGGAAGCGGTCGCGAGCAGCGGCACGGTGCCGATCGCGGTCGTCGCCGAGGCGCTCTCACTCGCCGCACTCGAGCCGCCGGCCTCGTGGGGCGCGCAGATCGTGGCCGGTGAAGCTCAGAGCTTCGGCGTCGCGCAGGCCTACGGGGGCCCGTATGCGGGCTTTATCGCGTCGACCAAAGAGCACATGCGCCGCATCCCCGGGCGACTCGTGGGCAAGACGGTGGACAACGCCGATCGGACGGCATATGTCTTAACCCTACAGGCACGCGAGCAGCACATTCGCCGGGAGCGTGCAACCTCGAACATCTGCACGAATCAGGCGCACTGCGCGTTGATCGCGACGATCTACCTCGCGCTGCTGGGAAAAACCGGTTTGCGCGATGCCGCCGCGCTCAATCTCGCGCGTTCGCGCGAACTTGCGAGCGCCGTCGCCAATGTCGAAGGCGTGACGCTGAAGTATGCAACGCCGTTTTTCAATGAGTTCGCCGCCGACGTCGGCCGGCCGGCCGCCGACGTGCTCGAATCGCTTGAAGAGCTGGGGATTCTCGGCGGCGTCGACCTTGGGCGCTTCTACCCGGAGCTCGGCTCGTGCATCTTGATGACCGCGACCGAGCTGACGAGCACGGCCGATATCAACGCCCTCGCCGCCGCCCTCGACGGAGCAATTAATGTCCACGCTCACATCTAGCAAAACGGCCGAGCCGCTGATCTTCGAGCTCGGCCAAGACGGGCGCGCGAACCGCTACCTCGAGGAAGGCAAAGCGCTCGAGACCTTTCTGCCGAAATCCGTCGTGCGCCAGGACTTGCCGCTGCCCGACAATAGCGAGCTCGACGTCGTGCGCCACTACACGCGGCTTTCGCACCGCACGTTCGGCATCGATCTCGGTTTCTATCCGCTCGGCTCGTGCACGATGAAGTACAACCCGCGCGTGAACGACGCCATCGTGTCTAAACGCGAGTTCGCGCAGCTCCACCCGTTCGTTCCCGATGCGCTCGCGCAGGGCGCGCTGCAGATCATGTACGAGCTCGAGCGTTCGCTTAGCTCGCTCTTCGGGATGGCGGCGTTCTCGCTCAATCCGTCGGCCGGTGCGCACGCGGAGCTCGGCGCGCTGCTGATCGCGAAGAAGTATTTCAAGGAGCGCGGCGAGACGCAGCGCGATACCGTGATCGTCCCGGACACCGCGCACGGCACGAATCCCGCCTCGGCGGCGATGTGCGGCTTCAAGGTGATCTCGCTGCCGAGCAACGAGCGCGGCCGCGTCGGCCTCAACGAGATTCGCGCGGTTCTCGGTCCCAGTACCGCGGTCTGTATGATGACCAATCCCAACACGCTCGGGCTCTTCGAAGACGAGATCGCGCAGATCGCCGCCGCAGTTCACGAGGCCGGCGGCTTGCTGTACTACGACGGCGCCAACGCCAACGCGATCATGGGCTACACGCGTCCCGGCGACATGGGCTTCGACCTGATGCACCTCAACACGCACAAGACCTTCACGATTCCGCACGGCGGCGGCGGCGCCGGCCACGGCCCGCTGGGGGTCGCGGCGCACCTCGTCGACTATCTGCCGACGCCGGTGGTTAGCGCGACCACGCGCCCCAACGGCGAGAGCGGCTCGGCCGCGAGCGATCGCCTTACCTTTCACCTCGATTTCGACCGGCCGAAATCGATCGGGCCGCTGCGCAGCTTTTGGTCGAACTTCGCGCACGTTGCGCGGGCACTAGCCTATCTCTATGCCAACGGAGAAGAGGGACTCAAACGCGTCTCGCAACTCGCGGTGCTCAATGCGAACTACCTGCGGGTGAAGGTCGCCGAGTTTCTCGAGACGCCGTATCCGGAGATCTGCCGGCACGAGTTCGTCGCCTCCGCGCAGGAACTCAAAAAAGATCACGGCGTGCGCGCGCTCGACGTCGCGAAGGCCCTGCTCGATCGCGGCTACATGGCGCCGACGATGTACTTCCCGCTCATCGTGCCGGAATGCCTGATGATCGAACCGACCGAGACCGAGTCGAAAGAGACGCTCGACGAGTTTGTCGAGGCGCTGCGCCAGATCGTCGAAAAGGCGAAGACGAATCCGCAGGCGCTGCTCGATGCCCCGGTCACGACGGTCGTCGGGCGCGTCGACGAGACTCGAGCGGCGCGCCAGCCCGATCTGAGGTGGCGAGCTCGCACCTAAAGCGGCACACGGCTTGACGGCGCGGCTGCCTTACTATACTCTTGCGGAATATAGTTGCAAGGAGAGTAGTTTGCAGTGAGCGCCGCCACATTTTACATTCTCGTCGCGCTGGCCCAAGACGACCGCCACGGCTACGCGCTCATCAAAGAAATTCAAAACTTTACCGCGGGCGAAGTCGCGTTGCTGCCTGGAACGCTCTACCGGCTGATCGGCCAGCTCTGCCGCGATAGGTGGATCGCCGAAGTGCGCGGCGCGCCGAGCGACGATCCGCGCCGGCGCTACTATCGGCTGACGCCGGGTGGTCGAAAAGCGCTCGCCGCCGAAGTCGCGCGGCTCGAAAGCATGGTGAAACTCGTGCGAAAGAACCGGCTGCTGGCCGGCGAGGCGTAAGCAGCATGGACGCGAGCGTGGCGTTTTACCGTGTGCTCCTGCGGCTCTGTCCGCAAGAGTTTCGGAGCAGCTACGGCGACGAAGCGGCGGCCACGTTTGCCGAGGCGTTTTCGCGCCTGCGCGACCAGCGCGGGCCGGCCAAAGCCTTCGGCTTCGCCTTCGCCGGGTATCTCGACATAGTCGTGACGGCGCTGCGCGAGCACGCCGCGATTGTCGGGGGCGACGTCGCTTTTGCCTTCCGTTTGATGGCGAAGTCGTGGCTTTCGTCGGCGATCGTTATCGCTACGCTTGCCCTTGCGATTGGCATCGGCGCAACCGTCTTCAGCGCGATCGATACCGTGCTGCTCGCGCCGTTGCCCTACGAAAAGCCGTCGCAGCTGGTCTTTATCTTCGATCGTCCCTCCGACGATCCCGGGGCCCACGGTTCCGAAACGAGTCTTCCGAACACGCTCGACTGGCAGAAGCTCGCGCGCTCCTTCAATTCGATCGGTTCGTACGCGAACTGGACGCCGACGCGCACCGGCATCACGATGCCGCAAGCGATTCCGGGACAAGTCGTCACCGGCGATTTCTTTCAAACTCTCGGCGTTCGGCCGCTCCTCGGACGTCTCTTGGACGAGTCCGACGCGAGGCCCGGCGCACCGCGAACGATCGTGATATCGGAAAACTACTGGCGCAGTGCGCTGGGCGCGAGGCCGG
>DATAQH010000031.1:0-7061 GCA_036264815.1 Candidatus Cybelea sp. | reverse complement strand
TCCCGGGCTCGCGAGCGAGGATCGCGAGCGCGCGTGCGACGTCGCGCACGTCGATAAAGTCGCGAGCCGTGGACAGGTCGCCCACCTCGAGCCGGGCAGGCGCGGAACCGGCACCGATGGCGGCGATCTGCGAGGCAAATCGTCCAGCGACGTGGCGCTCGTCTTGTCCCGCACCTACGATGTTGAAGATCCGCGCGACGACGACCGGCAGCCCCCGCTGCGCCGCCAGGATACGCACGACGTGTTCTTGCGCGAGCTTGCTGACGGCGTAGTAATCGCAAGGCCCGCAGGGCGCGTCTTCGTCCAGGGGGAGCACCGCCGGGTTCCCGTACACCGATCCGCTGGAGCCGACGACGATCCGTTCCACCGGTGGGGCCGCGTCCCAAACGGCCTCCAAAAAGTCGATGGCGCCCTCGACGTTCGTACCGAACAAGTGGTCTGGCGAATCGTCACGCAAGCCCGATGCTAAATGGAAGATCCAGTGAGGACGAAACTCGCGCAAGATCGTGCGGAGGGCCGCACGGTCGCGGATATCCGCCTGGTGATAGCGGTAGCGCGAGTCGCTCGCCGCGACCGCGAGTCCGGCGGGAAGGGGAGCCAAAACGCGCTGGCCCGCTAGCGTAACGTGGTGCGTAAACGTGCCGCGAGCCCGCGAACGCCCGATGCCGGTAATCTCGAGCTGCGGATCGGCGGCGAGCAGTTCGGCGACGAGATACCTTCCGGCGAATCCCTGCGCGCCGGTAACCAAGGCGCGCTTCATGCAGCCGCCGGCGCAGCGACGCCGGCGAATATCGCTTCGAGGCGGCGCGCCATTTGCACGTCGGTATAGTTTGCGAGGTAACGCCGCCGAGCCGCCTCACCGAGCCGCGTCGCGAGCGCCCCGTCTTGCAGCAGACGCGCAAGTGCGCCGGCCAGCGCCGCGGCATCGTCCGGAGGAACGATGAGTCCCGATTCTCCGTCGGAGACCATCGTTGGAATGCCTGCGATCGCCGTTACCACCGCCGGCTTCCCGAGCGACATGCCCTCGATGATCGCCTGCGGCAACGACTCCTGCGTCGACGCGTGCACCTGCACGTCGATACCTCGATACACGTCGCCCACGGGACCCGGATACTCGACGAAATGCACGTGGCCAGAGAGACCAAGCTCGGCGGTGCGGGCGTGCAAGGCGCGCTCGTAATCGAACCACCCGCGAGCGTAGCCGCAGATCAAGAAATGAAGGTTCGGATCGGCGGTCGTCAAGCGCTGCGCCGCATCGAGCAAGATCAGGTGACCCTTACGCGGCGTAAGCGAGGCAACTTGTCCGATCACGCGGACCTTTGGGTCGAGCGGAATGCCGAAGCGTGCGTGCATCTCTTCACGGGTGCGCTGCGTCTGCGGAGGCGCGATCCCATTGGGTGTGACGGCGACGCTCCTGCGACGCGGCAGCTTGCGGCGAACCTGCTCCGCAACCGCCTCGGAGTCGGTGACGATCGCCGAGGCCGCGGCGAACATCGCCCATTCGGAGCTGCGCCACATCCAGAGCGGGCGAAAGACTTCCAACCCGTAGGTCGTGGCGACGACCGGCCGGTTCGACAAGACCGCGGCCGCGATCCCGATCTGATTTGCGGTGCCGGTGTGCGTGTCGACGACGTCGATCCGGTTCTCTCGAATAAAGCGGCGCAGCTTCGCGAGCGTTCGCGTCAGCCGGGGAACGGAGCGCGCCACCTTTACGGCGGTGCCGTGCACGCTGCCGAGCTCCGGGGCTTCCTCGCCGAGATCGTCGATGGCGATGCCCGCCGCAGCAAAATGCGGGCGCAGGCTGCCGAGGCTGCGTTCGCGCTGCGCGTCGGGCATCTTGAGCGTGAGCACTCGCTGATCGAAGCGTTCGCGATCGATGCTTTTCGATAGGCTCAGCAAGCGGCACTCGGCGCCGCCGAAATAGAGCGAATTGACGACCGAGAGGACGCGCAGCCGATTCACGGGAGGCTCACGCCAAAGAACTCGGAGTGTCGCGACTCGACGAGATCGCGCGCGCGATCCAGCGTTGGTACGTCGTTGATATCGATCCAGGGCTCGCTGTGGGTAAACGCACCGACCGATTCGCCGTTCGCCGTCAGCACGGCAAAAAGGTCGCTGGCTCCGATTAGCCGCCCCGCGGGAATCGATTCACACGCACGCCGCGATAGCGCGCAGGTACCGCTGGAGACCTGAACGGTGATGGCCGGCTTCTCGGCGTACTCCCGGATCCGGTTGCCGTCGATCGCCAAACGCCCGAATGGGATTTGAAACGCCTCACGATGGGTCGCAATCGTCATCGCAAAACCTTCGAGTTCGTGGTATTCGACGAAGCGCCGGAGATCGATCGAGGCAAGGTTGTCGACGTAGAGCATCAACACACCGTCGGCATCGCCGACGACCTCGCGTGCTGCTCCGATATTTCCCAGCGGCGTCTCTTCGACGAACAGCTCGACGGTCGCGCCATTGAGAGCGGCCCGCCGCGCGACCGAGCCCGCGACGAACTCACAGAGTTCGGGCTCGTTTCGGCTCACGGCGACGACGATGTCGTGGAAGCCGCTGCGCACGAGCAAACGGACGTTCCACTCCAAAAGCGTGTCGCCGCAAATTCGCGCCAGGGCTTTATGGGGCGTGCCCGCAACGGCGCGCATTCGTTCCGACCTGCCCCCAGCCATAATGAGGCCCCGAGTGAAGCCCATGGCCAATTCTATACGGAGCGAGCCGAGAGCAGACAGGGGCTTTCGGTTCAAGGCGAGTGACCTCGGGCGCATGGTCCGGGCGCCCCGCGGGGCTAGCCCGCTCTGGTAAAGCGCGCGATCGCGTTGACCTCCCACGTCTTGCCGCCGTCGGCCGAGAACGACTGCTCGAATCGCGACGACCGCGCCGTGATCTCGTCGAAGACGTAGCGAACGAGAATCGGCCGCCCGTCGAGCGTATCGCGGTCGTAGAGCTCGCCGCGGCCGTTCGAGAATCGCCCGGTCACCGGGGGCAGCTCGACGCTGCCGTCGGCCACGTCTCCCGCATAGTCGCTCCAGCGATCCGTCCGGGGATCGTACGTGCGCAGCAAGATCGACTCAAACCGAGCCGTCCCGTCGCGGACGTCGAGTTCTCCGACGTTCGCGCGGCCATTCCAGAGGCGATGGACGACGAGCGTACCGTCGTACACGCGCCAGACGTGGGAACCGTGCAGACGGGTGGTGAGCCGCTGCAGACGCGTAGCCCAACGGCCGATTTGGAAATCGAACGCCGTCCTCGGGTTTGCGGCCTCCGCCGAGGTCTGCGGCGCGGGGACCGCCATTTTCGTGTAGGTTGCAACCCAGAGCGTATGCCACACGTCGCTTTCGCGCGTCGCGTAGGCGATAACGTCCCGGTACGCCGTCGGACTCAAGCGTGTCACGGTAGTTCGGACACGGGCATCGTGTCCCGCAATGCGTTCGCCGGCAAAGAATGTACCGCGACCATTTACGAACTGCCCGGTGGACGGCGCCTGCACGATCCCGTCACTCCCGCTCGCGAAAGAGAGCTTCCACTGCGCGGTCGCCGGATCGTACAGCCGCAGCTGCAGCCCCTCAAGCCTTCCGTTTGCACCGCGGACTTCGAGCTCGCCCAGGTTCGCGCGTCCTCCTAAGAGCGGCGTCACCGTGTGAGTCCCAGCGTACTGCGCCCAGCGCTGCACCGTGCTCGCCGGATCCAGCAAGCGCGCCACGTGCACGCGCCAGGTCCCGAACTGGTAGTCGAAATCGCCGGAGCTCGAGCGCTCGGGCTGGCCGGAAGCGACGGCCGATGCCGGCCCCAGCGCGAGCAGCGCGATTGAAAGGAGACCGCACGATAATTTTTTCATGGAACGATCTTATAAAAGGAGTGGCCCTGAGTAACGGTCCACTTCCTGCCAAAATGAAGGAGCCACTCTATCTCGAGCCCCTCTTCCCGGAGCGATCCTCGGGTGAGAATCTCGCGGTGCAGCTGGCGCGGCGGCTGCGCGACGCCGTCGAAAGCCGCGAGCTCGCTGCGGGTACGAAACTGCTGGGATCGCGTCAGCTCGCCAAGCGGCTGGGCTTGGCCCGCAACACGGTGGCGCTTGCCTACGAAGAGCTCACCGCGCAAGGCTACTTCGAAACGCGCGTGGGCGCCGGCACGTTCGTGGCCGCCATCGGCGCGGGCGCGCGCGCTGCGCGGCTCCCGCAAACCTCGCCGCGACCCGCGCGCGCCAGCCGAGCGGCGTCACTGCGCTCGCATTTCGGCGTCGCCAGAGGTTCCGGAGCGCTGCGCCCCGGCGTCCCCGATCTCTCGAGCTTTCCGCACGCCGCCTGGACGCGTAGCGCGCGGCGCGCGCTCGACGTCTATCGGCGCGACCTCGACTACGGAGCCTCCGCCGGCCTTCGCGCTCTGCAGGAAGCGATCGCGACGCACGTCCGCCTTTTTCGCGGAGTCGCGACGCAGCCCGAGCACGTGATCGTGCTGGAGGGCGCGCAAGCGGCGCTGCACCTCGCGGCACTCGTCTTGGCCGCGCCCGGAGATCGCGTCGTGCTGGAAGATCCGTGTTACGTGCTGGCGCGCGCCGCGTTCGAGGCGTACGGCCTGCAGACGCACGGCGTTGCAGTCGACGCTGCAGGGATCGACGTCGATCGCCTTCCGCATGAGGCCAAGCTCGTCTTCGTCACGCCGACGCACCAGTTTCCGTTGGGCGGCGCATTGCCGGTCGCGCGGCGCCTGGCGCTGCTGGCCTGGGCCAAGCGCTGCAACGCCTACATTTTGGAGGACGACTACGACAGCGAGTTTACCTCGAAGACGCGTCCGCTGCCGGCGCTGCAAAGCCTCGATCGCGAGGAGCGCGTCCTCTACATCGGGAGTTTCAGCAAGACGCTCGCGCCGGCGATCCGGCTCGGTTATCTCATCCTCCCGCCGCATCTGGCGAGCGCCTTTCGCGCGGCGCGCGCGAGTACGAGCCTCGGCGTTTCGCTGCAGCTTCAGGCTACCGCCGCGGATTTCATCGCGCGCGGCGACTTCGCACGTCACATTCGACGAATGAATGCGATCTACGAGCGGCGACGAGCGCTGCTCGCCGGAACGCTGCGCGCAAACCTGCGAAGCGCTTTTCGCATCGGCCCGATCTCGACCGGTCTGCACGTAGCCGTGATCGGGGCGCGCGGATTTGCAGACGCGCATCTCGCGACGCTGCGCGGCGCGGACCGATACGTGGCACTCTCGGCGCTGTGCGTCCAACGGCGCGACTGCTCCGGAGCGCTGCTGGGTTTCGCCAACGGAAGCGATGCGGAGATCGAGAGCGGCGCGCTGCGATTGGCAGCCCTCGCGAACTCAATCGCTTGAGGCGATCGCGCGGTTGACCGGCACGCTGAGAAATGCCGTGCGGATGCGCTCGTCGGCGATCCGCGCCGCAAAATCCGCAAGTTCGGCGCGCGCCCGCTCGCGCGCTCCCCGCGCCTCGCTCTCGGCGCCGCCGGCGGTAAGGCCGGCAGCCGTTGCCCACCACGCGTATTGCGGCCAAAACGCGCCGTCGAACGAATCCTTCCCAACGGCGAGAAGCTCTCGCGCCGCGGCGCAGGCCTCGACCGTTCGTCCGGCCGCGAGATATGCTAACGTCAGATCGGCGAGGTCGTCGGCGAAGTCATGCGATTCCTGAACGGAACGGCGAATTGCGAGGCCCTCTTCCATGTGGCCGATCGCGGCGTCGAGCTCGCCGAGGGCACGCTCCGCGTTTCCGAGATTTGCGAGCGCGGCCGCCTCGAAGACGGGGTAGGCGATCTCGCGCGCGATCGCCAGCGCCGATGCAGCAAACGTTTTTGCGACGGCCGCGTTTCCGAGCTGAACGTTCGCGAAGCTCGCATTGACCTGATTCGCCGCGATCGTGCGCTTTTCTTGAACCCGGTCGAAGAGCTCGTTCGACCGCTTGATCGAACGCAAGGCTTCGTCAAAGAGGCCGACGCGCATCAGCAGCATCGTCCGGTTGGCGTACGACGCTGCCAAACCGCGCTTGTGCTCCAAGGATTCGTAGATCGCGACGGCCTCGTCGAACTCGCGCAGAGCGTACGTATAATCGCCGAGCCAGGCGGCGGTCACGGCGAGCCGCCCGCGAGAGCCGGCCTCACCTTCGCGGTCGTTGAGGGCGAGATTTAACTCCAGCGCCCGCTGCGTCAAGGAGAAGCACTCGCGATAATCCTGGCGAAGCAGCGCGGCGCGCCCAGCTGAGGCCAGCGCCCGCGCCTCGACCGTCTGGTCGGTAAGTGAGGCTGCGCGCGTCGCGATCAACGAAAGGCAGCGACGCGACTCGCTCAACTCGCCGATGTTGATCGAAAACTCGACCAGCATCTGCAGACACTCGAGCTGCCCTTGCAGGTCGCCGATCCGTTCGTAGATCGCAAGCGCGGCGCTCGCCGGCTCGACGCCCTCAGCAGAGCGGCTGCAAAGGCCCTCGTGCATCGCGCGCTGCGTAAGCGCCTGGGCGCGTTCGGGGTCGCCGAGTTCGCCTGCCAGCGTCGCAAGCTGCGCGATGAGCCGCCCTTCTTCACTTGCGTCGCCGAGCGCGCGCGAGAGCAGAACGCGGCGGAGCGCCACGTCGTAGGCGGCGCGGGGGTCGCCGCCCGCCAGATCGCCGAGCGCCTCGATGTCTTCGCGCTGTCCTTCACGATCGCCGCGGCGGCTGCGGGCGAGCTCGCGCACCTCGAGCGCGCCTCTGCGAAGCTCGATAGACGACGCATTCTCGAGCGCACGGCTCGCGAGTTCGATGACGTCGCCGTGAGCGTGCACGGCGGCGGCGCGGCGCGCGGCGGTGAGGTACCAGTGGCCGGAACGATCGTGCGACGAGGCGAGCTCGTACTGTCGCGCGATCTCGCGCGGAGAAGCCGAGCCGTCGGAATCGAAGATCGCCTCGAGACACTCCGCGATTCGAAAATGGCGCTGCCGTTTGAATGCCGGCTCAATCTCGGAATAGATTGCGTGGGCGATCAGGTGGTGGCTGAAGACGTAATCGTATCCGCTCCTCGCTCCCGCTTCGCGAAGCAGACGCCGGTCGAGCAGCTCGTCGATGCCGCGCGCGAGCGCACTGC
>DATAQH010000026.1:0-12316 GCA_036264815.1 Candidatus Cybelea sp. | reverse complement strand
AGGATTATAAGGCGAAGTAGGGGTTGAGACCTCTGAAATGCAGCACGAGCGAGAATTCGGTTTTGCAACGCGCGCGATTCATGCCGGGACGGCGCCCGACCCGGCCACCGGTTCGCGCGCGGCCCCCATCTACCAGACCGCTTCCTTTGTCTTCGGCTCTACCGAGCAGGCCGCAGAGCTTTTTGCGCTGCGCAGTTACGGCCATATTTACAGCCGCATCAGCAATCCGACGGTCGCCGCGTTCGAGGAGCGCATGGCCAGCCTCGAGGGCGGCCTTGGCGCGATCGCCTTTTCGAGCGGTCTGGCGGCTCAACTCTGCACGGTGCTGACGCTCGCGCAGGCGGGCGACCATTTAGTCTGTACGCAAAACGTCTACGGCGGGACCGTTACGCAGCTCAGCGTGACCGTCAAGCGAATGGGCATCGAGACGACTTTTGTCTCGGCCGAGGATTTCGATGCCGTTCGCGCGGCGATCCGGCCCGAAACCAAGCTGCTCTTCGTCGAGACGGTCGGCAACCCGTCGGGCGTCGTTGCCGATCTGCGCGCTTTTGCGACGGTCGCGCACGAGGCCGGGATCCCGCTGCTGGTCGACAACACGTTTGCGACGCCGTACCTGTGCCGGCCGATCGATCTCGGCGCCGACGTCGTCCTTCACTCCGCAACGAAGTTCATCAACGGACACGGCACGGCGATCGGCGGCGTGCTGGTCGAGTCGGGCAAGTTCCCGTGGAACAGCGGCCGCTTCCCGCTGCTTTCGACTCCGAGCCTGGGCTATCACGGCAAGGTCTTTACGGAGACGTTCGGCGAGTACGCGTTTTTAATGCGCGCCCGTGCGGAAGTCTCGCGCGACGTCGGCGCGGCGATGTCGCCGATGGAGGCGTGGCTGATGCTCATTGGTCTCGAGACGCTCGAACTGCGAATGCGACGCCACGTCAGCAACGCGCGCGCCGTTGCGGCCTTCTTGCGCGAGCGCCCCGAGGTCGCGTGGATCCGCGAGCCGGAGATCGGCTCGATCTTTACCTTTGGCCTGAAGGGCGGCCGTGAGGCCGGGCGCCGCTTCATCGACGCGCTCGAGTTGTGGAGCCACCTGGCCAACGTCGGCGACGCCAAGAGCCTCGTGATACACCCGGCTTCGACGACCCACTCGCAGCTCTCCGACGAAGAGCTCCGCAAAGCGGGCGTCGAGCCCGAGAGCATCCGGCTCTCGGTCGGACTCGAAGAGGTCGACGATCTCCTGTGGGATCTCGAGAACGGCCTGCGAGCCTCGCAATGATTTTGACGACGCCTTCCCACCGCCGCGACCTGCTCGCGAAGATCTCGACGATTGCGATGGTCGGCGCTTCGAACAACCCTCTGCGCCCGAGCTATACCGTCTTCTCATACCTGCGAACGCAAACGCCGTACGACGTGACGCCGGTCAATCCGGCCCACGCCGAAATCGACGGCGTCGCGGCTTTTCCGTCGCTGCAGGCCTACGCCGAGCGGCGCGGTGCGCCCGATCTCGTCGACGTCTTCCGCCGGCCGAGCGAGTTGGTCGCGGTCGTGCGACAGGCGATCGCCATCGGCGCCCCGGCGATCTGGTTTCAGTATGGCGTCGTCAACGACGAAGCCATCGCGCTCGCCGACGGCGCGGGGATGAGCGTCGTCGTCGACCGCTGCATCAAGGTCGAACACGCGCGTTTCCGCGGCGGCCTTTCGACGAGCGGGCTCAACAGCGGCCTGATCACTTCTCGGAGGAGGGCTTTATGACGCGGCGTGCACGGCTCGTAACTCTCGTGCTCAGTCTCTTGCCAGGGTTGCTGGCGGGCTGCGGGGGCACCACCGTGCCGGCCGTGGTATCGCCGGCCGGCGCTGCGCGCGCGTTGCCGTCCGGCGCGCACGGCCGAAGCCTGCTCTACGTCTCGAACGGACAAGATGTTTTGATCTACACCTATCCTCGCGCAAAGCGGATTGGTTCCCTGAGCGGCTTCGCCGGAGCGTACGGCCTCTGCACCGATGCAGCGCAAGATATCTTCGTTCCGTTTATCTACGACAACGGCGGCGTCTACGAGTTCCCTCACGGGGGGCAGTCTCCGATCGCATTTCTCGGCTTCTCCTACGGTTGGGCGCACGGCTGCTCCGTTGATCCCAAGACCGGGTCGCTCGCGGTGATCGGTGGGCCGGAGTTCGGCGAGGAAGGGACCTACGTCACGGTCTATCACCATAAGGCCAAACGGGGCTGGCGTCTCGGCAGAACGTATCCGATGCCTAACGCCATCGGTGAGTACTGCGCCTACGACGACGCGAGCAACCTGTTCTGCGACGGCAAGACGTCGAGCGGAACGTTCGTCCTCGACGAACTCCCGTCGGGTGCTTCAGCGTTCTCGAGCCTTTCGGTCGATCAGACGATCGATGCGCCGGGTGGAATTCAGTGGGACGGTGCGCACCTCGCTATCGGCGATTCAAACGCTTCGCCGTCGACGATCTATCAGTTCGATATCGAGGGCAGCGCGGCGAGGAAAACTGGAGCGACCCCGCTTGACGGTTCGAATGATGCGCAGCAGTTCTGGATCCAGGGGAAGACGGTCATCGCCCCGGATCCGAAGCGCTACTGCGGCTCGTCGGACGGCTGCATCGGTCTCTACGCGTATCCCGCCGGCGGTTCGGCGGTCGCCACGATACCGCAACGCAGCGCAACCGGAGCGGCCGTCAGCCTACGCCCGTAGGGCTCTGAGGTCTTCTGCGTCGAGCGAGCAGCCGCGGGGCTCCGCTCCGAGCGAGCGCCCAAGTAACGCGAACCCATAGTTGTCCGCGAACCCGAGATCCTCGGTTTGAATCGCGATGCACGACGCGCGATTTGCGAGATCGACGTGAATGAGCGAGCCGATCTCACCCTTCGGCAGCGTCTTGCGATTGGGGCCGACGACCCGGGCGCGAAGCCAGGGCGGCGACGACTTACGGCGCAGCGGAATCGCCTCGCCGCGCGGGATTGAATCGTAGTGCTGCGAGGTGAGCTCGGTCATGCCGTACTCGGCGACGATTGTGGCGCTGGCGATTCCGAGCTGCTCGGCCGCACGCCGGTAAAGCTCCTCTCGTGGAACCTCGCGGGTGCGCCCCTTGAAGCCGCCGGTCTCCATCACGCGCGAGCCTTCGGGAAGCGCAACGCGCAGGTTTGCCGCCTCCATCGCCTCGAGCAAGTGCACGAGCGCAAATGCGGTTGCCGCAATACAGACCGGGTGGTTCTCCGCGATGGCGCGCTTGAGGTCGCTTCGAAAAGAGTCGAAGAGCAGCTGCCCATCGCGCAGGTACCAGCCGGTTTTCCCGTCGCCGCGCGCCCCAGCGACGCGCGCCATCATATAGCCGAGTGACGAGTGCGGCGATTCCTGCGGGTTCGGAACGAGGTTCAGATAGCGTAGCGCGGCGCGGTCGGGCAGCACGAAGCGATCGAAGCCCGCGAGTAAGGCGGCGTCGTAGAGCGCGGTGCTTTCGAGATAGTGGCGGCCGCTCTCTCCGGCGGTCGTGCCGCTGGTATGGAAGACGCGGGCCGCGCGGGCGGGGTCGAACGTCGTAATCGCCGCCTCTTTAAAAGCGGGAGCCGGAACGGCGGGAATTGCTTCCCACGACGAGGGCAGCGCGTCGAGCGTGATGCCGAGCCGCGTGCAATACCGCGCATAGGGCTGGTTGTAGCGCAGTTGGTGCGCGAAGATCCGCAGCGCTAAAGTGTCGAAAGCGCGCTCCTCGAGCTCTTCGCCTCGCTCGTGCCATGCCGCAATGGCCGCGAGGATCTCAGAGTCGAGTGCGCGCGCTTCCGCTTCGTAGGTCATGGTGTGTCTTTAGTCGCCCTTCGACAGCCCTTCGACAGTCCTTCGACAGGCTCAGGGTGACACGCGCGTGATGCGCGTGACGCACTTGACGAACGCTGGGACTAGCTTACGATTTCGATGAGCGAGAGTTCGGCGGCGTCGCCCTGGCGGACTCGCGTCTTCGTGATCCTGGTATAGCCGCCGGTTCGGCCTTTGAGCGCGGGCGCGATCTGCTCGACCAGCTTCTTGACGACCGCGGGTTCGGTAAGATACTCGGCGATTTGGCGCCGCGCCGCGAGATCGCCGGCCATCGCCGTCGTGATCAAACGCTCGGCGACGCGGCTGATCTCCTTGGCTTTGGTCGAGGTCGTCTCGATCTTCTCGTGTTTGAAGAGCGAGGTCGCGAGGTTACGCAGCAGCGCCTTGCGGTGACCGTCGGTCCGGGAGAGTCGTTTATAGGCGATCGAATGCGGCATGTCGTTTCACGACGCTACGCTAGGCGCAGCGTCAGCCCCCTCTCAGCAAGAACCTGTTTGATCTCATCGAGCGATTTCTTACCGAAGTTGCGCATCTTCATGATCTCGTCTTCGGTCAGATCGAGCAGCTCTGAGACCTTCGAGATGCCCGCGCGCTTGAGACAGTTAAACGAGCGTACCGAGAGGTTGAGCGTCTCTACCGGGATATCCCACTCGTTCGGCG
This sequence comes from Candidatus Cybelea sp., assembly GCA_036264815.1. Classification (GTDB taxonomy): domain Bacteria; phylum Vulcanimicrobiota; class Vulcanimicrobiia; order Vulcanimicrobiales; family Vulcanimicrobiaceae; genus Cybelea. The sequence goes on along the minus strand of DATAQH010000026.1, from coordinate 7,835 downwards.
GCGCCTCGGGGAGAGGCTCGGCGCGATTGTTGAACGAGACGAAGAGGTCGAGCTGTTCCTGCATGATCTGCGCCGCCTGCGAGAGCGACTCGTCGGGCGTGATCGAGCCATTGGTCTCGACTTCAATCGTCAGACGGTCGAAATCGACGCTCTGTCCGACGCGCGTGTCGTCGACCGTGAAGTTCACCTTGCGGATCGGCGAGAAGATCGAATCTAGCGGAATCAGGCCGATCATGTGTTCCACGTTGCGCTGGCGGTCGGCCATAACGTAGCCGCGCCCCTTCTCGACGCCGATCTCCATCGTGAGCTTCGCGTCCTTTGCCGAGAGGCTGCAGAGCCGGTAGCTCGGATCCAGAATCTCGACGTCGGCATCGGGAACGATGTCGCCGGCGGTCACTTCGCGAGCTCCGCTTACCGAGAGCGTCAGCACCTTCGGCTCTTCGCTGTTGAGCTTAACCGGGAGCCCTTTGAGATTGAGCATCAAGGCAATCGTATCTTCGACCATCCACGGGATCGTCGAGAACTCGTGCAGCACGCCATCGATCTTCATGTACGTGACGGCGGCGCCGGGAATCGAGCTGAGCAGAACGCGACGCAGTGCGTTGCCAAGCGTGATTCCAAAACCCCGCTCGAGCGGCTCGATAACGAACTTGGCATAGTTGTCGCGACGCTCGCGAACTTCGATGGCTGCGCCGACCGGCGTTTCCAGCATGGTCATGGTGGGTTTTCGTTTTCCTTTGTACTGCTTACGTTATCCGCGCGCCGTCCGCGACGGGGCACGATCGTACGCCTAGCAGCAGAGTTGTGGTTTTTAGGTTATCGGGAATAATATTCGACGATGAGCTGCTCGTCGACCGGCGTGTCGATTTGCTCGCGCGGAGGCCCTTGCAGCAGTACTTTGGCCGTCTTCTCCTGATCGTTCCATTCGAGCCACTCGGGAGGCCGGCGGCTCTGGGCGATCTCGAGATTCGATTCGAAGACGGGCGACTTCAAGCTCGCCGGAGCGATCGAGATGGCGTCGCCCGCGCGGACGACGTACGACGGAATGTTGACGATCTTTCCGTTGATGCGGAAATGCCGGTGGGTGATCAGTTGGCGAGCCTGCGCGCGGCTCGTTGCCAGATTCAGGCGGTAGACGACGTTGTCGAATCGGCGTTCGAGCAGTTGCAGGAACGTGCGACCGGTCTGACCCGGCACGCGCGCCGCTTCGCGGAAGTAGTTCTCGAACTGCGTCTCGTGAACGCCGTAGTAGCGGCGCATCTTCTGCTTCTCGCGCAGCTGCCGCCCGTACTCAGAAACCTTCGTTCGAGACTTGCCGGTCGTCTTCTGGCCGGGTGCGGTTCCGCGCCGCTCGACCGCGCAGTTGCGGGAGAGGCAACGGTCGCCTTTGAGAAACAGCTTGATCTTTTCGCCGGTCTTGCTCGCGGCCGTCTCACGACGGCAGAGGCGGCAGACGGGGCCGGTATAACGCGACATCCCGCTCCTTACACCCGGCGCCGTTTCGGCGGACGACAACCGTTATACGGAATCGGCGTTACGTCTTTGATCATCGTGATCTCGAGCCCGGCCGCCTGCAGCGAGCGAATCGCCGCCTCGCGCCCGGCGCCCGGTCCCTTGACGAGCACCTCCGTCGACTTCATGCCGTGCTCCATCGCCTTACGGGCGGCGGCTTCAGCCGCCATCTGGGCGGCGAACGGCGTCGACTTCTTCGAGCCCTTGAATCCGAGATTACCGGCAGACGCCCAGGAGATCACGCCGCCGTGCGGGTCACTGATCGTTACGATCGTGTTGTTGAACGAGGCGTGGACGTGTGCAACGCCGGCCAGGACGTTCTTGACCTCGCGTTTCCGCCGTGTCTTCGTTTGCTTTTTGGCAGCCAAAGTCTCTCCCGATTTGGACGTGGTGCTTCCCCGGCGCCTTAAAGGCGCCAAGAAGGTATCTTACCTTAGGCGGCGTGGCCCGGTCAATGACGTGAGGGTGCCCAGCACAAGGTCGGGGCCCGGCCATTTCGGCCGAGCCCCTCTTCACTGTCAGGATGGCGCGGGCGGGCCCCGCGTCGGTCGCTTGCTTAACTACGGATAGAGCAACCGGAAGCCCAAGCCGGCGAACGGGCCGTTGTAGCTTCGGTTGACCGGAGCGTTCTGCTTATTGCTCCACTGGTCGCCCATCCAACCCGCTTCCACGAAGATCGGGCTGTTGCCGATGACGTATGTGGCCCCGATCTGGTACTTCAAAATGTTGTACTGCAGATCGTAGGATAGCGGATTGATCGACGCGCTCGGAACGTTGGTGTACGTCCCCTTGACGTTCGGATAGTACCACGCGCTGCCGAAGAGGGAGAGTGCGTGGTTGAGATCGGGCAGTTTCTCGATGCCGAAACCGACGCCGTTCATGTTGGGGTAGCCGTAGTTCGTCGAGACCCACATGTACCCCACGCCGACGTAGACGCGCGGATTGAGCACTCGCACCGCAAGCCGGGCGTCGACATCCTGATCGTTGAGCTGCGTGTTCGTAAGGACCGGCGAGTTGCCTTGGCCGCCGATCGTCGTCACGTAACACTCCGGTGAGAACGACGCCGTGGACGTGTTGCCGTTGCAGTTGTGTGGGTACTGCCAGCGCTCGTAGGATCCCTCAGCCATGAAGGGGATGTGGCCGAGCGAGAATTCGCCCGCGCCGCGAACTGCGAACGAATCCGTACCGGTGTTGCCGGGACTGAACTCGTTGTACACCTTCGGCGAGAAGATGTAGTCCCCGGCGACGAAGAATTCGCCGTTAAGCGGATGCGGCGTCGGAGGCGGGGGCGGCGGCGGCGGAGGGGCCGGCGGCGGCGGAGCCGGGCTCGGCGGCGGCGTCGCGGGAATATACCGCACGACGACCAGACGGCGATCCGGAACCCACTGTACGTAGGCGCCCATGCCTTCAGAAATTACGCGAACCGGAACGACGACGACGCCCTGATAGACCATCGGGGGGACGTCGAGCGGACGCGATTCACCATTGATGACGACCTCCGGTTTGCCGACGGTCACTTTGACTTCGGCGCCGGGTTTTGTAACGGTCGCCGTTTTGCTACCGGCATCCCAAGAAACGGTAGCGCCCATCTGCTCGAACATCGAGCGCAGCGGAATCAAAAGGGTTCCGTTACGCACGAGTGCACCGAGCACGCGACCTTGTTTGAGAAGGTCGGGCTTTGTGTAAACGTGGTGGTCGTTGAAAAGTATCGGAATTTGTCCGGACGGCGGACTGCCAAAATCCGCAGGCGGAGCTCCTCCGGCTTGCGCGACGCCGTTTCCATTGTTTCCTAGCGACGCGGGCGACGGAGCAGCAACCGCGGTCAACCCATAGCATGCAAACATGAATGCTACGAGTATTCCGGTGCTGATTCGTTTCACGTGTTCCTCCTTAAGTTCGAAAGTCCAGTGCCGGCGAGCTCTCGCTTCTGCCAGCCCAGTAGCCCGATTGTGTGGTTTTGCCCCGTGATATCCCTGAGTAAACGTTAGTCACACTAGCGAGCCCCTGCACGCCATAAATAAAGGCGCCGGCTGCAATCTTGCAGCCGGCGCCTGTTCTAGGCTATGCCGGATTCGACTCTGTTCCTTAGAACGGGATTAGGAAGCCGAGACCGACATACGGACCGTTGAAGCTCTCCGAGATCGGAGCGTTGTTCTTGTTGGCCCAGTTTTCGCCGGCCCAACCAGCATCGAGGAAGACGTTCGGGACGAACGCCCAGCCGATTCCAACCTGGTACTTCAGTACGTTGTAACCGATACCGAACGAGGTATTCACCGGGTTTTCGTGGGGTCCAGTCGTGTACGTTCCGTTGACATTCGGATAGTAGTAGACCGACCCGTAGTACTGAAACGCGTGACCGAAGTCGGGGAGTTTCTCGAGGCCGAAGCCGACGGCGTTCTCGTTGGGATAGCCGTAGTTGTTCGAGCCCCAGAGATAGCCGACCGCGAGGTACACGTGCGGTTCGAAGATCCGATAACCGAAGTGCACGTCCAGGTCACGATTGGTTGCGGTGAACGCCGGTACGTAAGCCGATCCACGGCTGCCGACGGTCGTGACGAAGCACTGCGGAGCGTTGGCGATCGTCGCCGTTGCAATCGGCACGCCGCAGTTATGCGGGTACTGCCAGTTCTTGTAGTCGACCTCGACCATGAACGGCAGACCGATCGCGTTGAACTCCACACCGCCGCGCGCGGTAAACGAACCGTTACCTTGATTTCCCGGCGCGAACTGATTGTAGATCTTCGGTGAGATGAGGTAGTCGCCGGCGATGAAGAACAGGTTCGGTGGTTTTACCTTCACCGGCGGCGGCGGCGGCGGCGGGGGTGGTGCGGGCGGCGGAGGTGCCGGACTCGGCGGCGGCGTCGCCGGAATGTACCGAACGACGACCAAACGCTTGTCGGGAACCCACTGCACGTACGCGCCCATGCCTTCAGAGATTACGCGGACGGGCACGAGGACGGAACCTTGGTAGAGCATCGGCGGGACGTCCAACGGGCGCGATTCGCCGTTGATGATGACTTCCGGTTTGCCGACCGTTACCTTTACCTCGGCTCCAGGCTTGCTGACCGTCGCGGTCTTGCTGCCTGCGTCGTACGAAACGGTCGCGCCCATCTGCTCGAACATCGAGCGCAATGGAATCAGGATCGTTCCGCCCTTAACGAGCGCCGCGAGAACGCGGCCTTGCTTGAGGACGTCAGGCTTGCTGTAGACGTGATGGTCGTTATAGAGAATAGGAATCTGGCCCGACGGCGGGCTTCCGAAATCAGCCGGCGGAGGTCCCCCCGCCTGCGCAACGCCGTTTCCATTGTTTCCTTGCGTCGACGCGATCGCTGGGACAGCTACCGCGCTCAACCCGAAAAGCGTTGCCATCAACGCCGCGAGCACGCCGGAGCTCAGTCGTTTCACGAATATGCCTCCTTAGAAAGAACACTCTGGTGAAGCGCTTCCTCACCAGTTCATACTTGTCGAGCGGCCGGACTTCCGGCGCCCGTACAAGCACACGATACGCGTTCTTGCTCAATTTCGCAACTTCGGAAGCCGCCAGAGCCAAGCCGCCCCGACCAAAGTCTCAACAAGCGCAAGGCCGAAAGCTAGCCTGGGAGCCGAGTGGCTGCCGCTCTGCCGAAGGCCCGCGAGTACTGCCGTCGTAAGCGCGGGAGCGACAATCTGCGGCACGACGATCGCGAGATTCCAGATGCCCATCGCCGCGGCCATCGCCCCTCTTGGTAGCAGACGGCAGGCAATCGCCCAGTCGGCGACCAGGAATGCGCCCCACCCGAGCCCCGCGACGACCGTGGCCGCGCCGATGCCGGTCGTTCCCGACGACGCAATGAAGATCGCCAGCGCGCAGATGAACGCCGCGGCGCCCGCGGTCGCCACGATCCGTCTATCGAGGCGATCGCTCGGCCGTGCTGCCAACCCCGCACCCGCCGCCCCGACGAGCGTAAAGCCAACGATGATAATTCCAGTCTGCATGCGCGCGCTCGCGAGCGTCGCCGGCGCCAGCACCGCGTTGACGTAAAACAGCAGATAGCCCAACAGCGTGTAAAAGCCGACATAGATGAGCGCGCGCGAAATGAAGAGGTCGACGAACGCTCTGGTTACGCGCGGACGCTCTTGCGTCTCTTGCGGTGCCGAGCTCAACGGCAAATCGCGCACGTGCGCGCAGGTTACAAAACACGTTCCCAGCAGCAGCACGTCGAGCGTTGCGGCGAGCCCGCGGGCGCTCGTGATGAAGCTCGCAGCGAGCGCTCCGGCGGCATTACCCGCACTCTGCAGAGCGGCCATCCAGGACGACGCAACTCCGGTGCGTGCGCGTTCGACGAAATCCGGAATGATCGCTTGATACGGGCCGATTGCCAGGTTGAGCGCCGCCTGCAACACCACGTACGAGACGACGAGCGCGGTGAAGCTCCCCGCGCCGTAAAAGAATGCGATGCCGGCGGCGCCGCCCACGGCGCCCACGAGGTAGAACTCGATACGCCGGCCCCCCTTGCGGCGCCGCGAATCGGAGAGAAATCCGACACCTACTTGCGTAACGGCCGCGACGACCGCGCCGATTGTCGCCAGACGCCCATAGGCAATAAGCGCGTCACTGCTGACGAGTTCGATCGTGCGCGATTGCAGTGAGATGCCGAGGAGCGCCCCCCATACCGCCTGGATGCCGAGCCAGAAGAGCGCGAGCGAAAGCGGGTTAGGCCTGCGCGCAGACATACTCGTACTCGGAGATCCCGTCGACGTCGAAGGCAAGCTCGGGCGCGCAGTTGCGAACCGCGCGGGCCGGATAGGTCAGCACGCGCGTCGCCTCCGCCTCGAGATCTGCGATGCGCAAACGGCCGGCGAGAAAGCGCAGCAGTGCCAGCGGGCTGACGAGCCCGGCCATGCGCCACGGCCGTTTTCGTGCCTCGAAAAAGCGGCTCGCCACGTTTGCGATCGGAGCGGACGCGCCGGCCGGAATTGAAAATATGCCGCCGTTGACGACGCGTTCGCCGGCGAGCGTAATCCCGGCGGCCGGCGATCCGGGAAAACGTGCCTCATAGGCAGCGAGTTCGCTCAGGGAGACGCCGAGCGCCCTGGGGTCGAGGCGGTCGACGAAGTCGCGGACGGCTGCTGCCGTTACGTAGGGCAGGTCGCTAGTAGCGTAGAGGAGTGCCTCGCCGTCTTCGGGCCAGGCGCGCAACGCGCGAAGCAGGTTCTGGCTTCCCGACGGGCTTTCATCGACGATCGTTTCGACTCGCGACGCAAATGCCGCGCGGACCTCCGCACCGCCCACGATCGCGATGCGCGTCGTGCCGCAGCCGCGCAGCGCTTCGACGACGCGCCCCAGCATCGTCATGCCGCGCAGATTCGCGAGCGCCTTGACGTGCGTCCCTGCGGCTTCCGCAAAGGCACCGTCGATTCTGCCGCCGGCGGTGATGACCGCTTTCAGGGCGGAGCGCTACTTCTTGGCTAGGGTTTTCTTCTTGCCGGCGACGGTCCGTTTCGGACCCTTGCGCGTGCGCGCGTTGGTTTTCGTGCGCTGCCCGCGTACCGGCAGACCTCGGCGGTGGCGCATGCCACGATAACACCCGATGTCCATCAAGCGCTTGATGTTGCCTTGCACTTCGCGGCGCAGGTCGCCTTCGACGCGCAGCTGCAGGGAATCGATCGCATCGCGCAGCTTCTTCTCGTCCTCTTCGCTCAACGCTTTCACGCGGACGTTCGGGTCCACGTTCGCGAACTGCAGCAGCCGGCGCGCGGTCTGTGCGCCGATGCCATAGATATAGGTCAGCGCAATTTCGACGCGCTTCTCCCGAGGAAGATCGATACCAGCGATACGAGCCATTAATACTTATCCTTTTTCCACAGCTTTGTCATCCTGAGCCTGTCGCAGAATTATCCCTGAACCTGTTTGTGTTTTGGATTGACGTCGCAGATCACCCGCACTTTTCCGTGGCGGCGGATGACTTTGCATTTCTCACACATTTTTTTGACCGAGGGTCGTACTTTCATGTTCTTTTTCTTCTACTTAAATCGATAGGTTATTCTGCGGCTTGCACTTCGAGCAAGCTCCCTAACCGCGGGCGTATCACGCCAGCGCTTGCTTTAAAGGACGGTACTGCTCGACTGCCGGATCCTCCGCATAGTCGCGCAGGGTGAGGATCTTGGGCCCGTCCTCCGTCACGGCGATCGTGTGTTCGAAGTGCGCTGCGAGTTTACCATCCGCCGTGACAACTGTCCAGCCGTCCCGCAGCACGTTGACCTTGGGGCCTCCCTGGGTGATCATCGGCTCGATGGCCAGGACGAGCCCCGCCCGAAGCTCCATCCCGGTGCCTCGTTCCCCG
>DATAQH010000391.1:0-2739 GCA_036264815.1 Candidatus Cybelea sp. | reverse complement strand
GTCGGCATCGTCAAGAAGAACGCGATCATGATGATCGACTTCGCGCTGCAGGCCGAACGCCTCGAAGGCAAAAGCCCCGAGGTGGCGATCCACGAGGCCTGCCTGCTGCGCTTCCGACCGATCATGATGACGACCTTCGCGGCGCTGTTCGGCTCGCTGCCGATCGCACTCGGCGGCGGCGCCGGGTCCGAGCTGCGGCGACCGCTCGGCATCGCGCTGGTCGGCGGGCTGCTGGTCTCGCAATGGCTGACGCTCTACACGACCCCGGTCATCTACCTGTATCTCGAACGGCTGGCCCGTTTCCTTGGTGGTGCGCGGCGCCGCCAGTCGCGGCTCGCGATCGCCTTGACCGATATTCCGCCGGGTGCCGCCCCAGCGACGGAGGATCGTCATGGCCCCGCCGAATGATGCGAGGCCGCCGGGCCGTGACGACTGGCTCGGCGATGAGCCGGAACGGCCCAGCGCCGCGGCGCTGCAGCCGGGCGTCGGGCATCGCATACACGCCGTCGCGCGGTTGATCCGCCGGCGCTTCGAGCGCCGCGTGCGGCAAGCCGGGCTGCCGATCACCCGGCTCCAGGCGTCGCTGCTGATCCGGATCGCGCGCAAACCCGGCCTCAGCCAGACGGCTGCGGCGACCGAGCTCGACATCGAGCCGATCGCGCTGGTGCGGATGCTCGACCGGCTGCATGAGGAGGGGCTTGTCGAGCGACGCGCTCACCCGACCGACCGGCGCGTGCGCACGTTGTGGTTGACCCGGCTCGCCTGGCCGGTCGTTCAGCGCATCCTCGAGATCAACGCCGTTGTTCGTGAGGAGGCCTGCGCCGGCCTCTCCCCCGCCGCGCGCGGGGTGCTAATGGACGCGCTCGACCACATGAAGAACAACCTCGCGGCCGCCGAAGCAGCCGAGGCCGCGGGCGACAGCGACGTATCGGCGGCAGCGAAGTAGGGAGAATCAACTCGGCCCGGTCGTGACGCTTTCGATCACTTCGGCTTCGTGCGTTTTCAGGTTGAACTTGAGCCGCGGTACGCGTTCCAGATCGGTGCCGGTGACGCGCACAAAGCGCGCGCCGTCGGGGTAGTCGATCGAGTGGATCGCGCGAATGTCGTAGGTTCCGGCGTGGCCGGGGTTGAGCCGGTATTCCCTGGCGATCTCGATGTCCGCCGGGCCGGGACCGTCGCCCTTGGAGCGCCGCCATTCGGTCATATCGGTGTATTCGGTTGCCTGCCCGTAGATCGCCCAGGACGCGCCGTGATCGTGCGGCGGCGATTTCGCGGCCTTCGGATTGACGTGCGACAGCACGACAAAACCGAGTTTCGGGTCTTCGTAGAGCGTGTGCCGGCCCGGCGGCATCGACAGCACATGCTGGTCGAGAAAGGATTGTTCCGCGAGCAAGCGCTCCAGATTGCGCCGCACCGCCTCGCGGCCGCCCGGCCCGATATCGGCGCTGAGCGCGTCGCGGCAATCGTTGCAGAACGCGTCTAGATCGTAAGGCATCGAGGGCTTCCCCATCTTGCGACGCAGTCACGACGATAACTTATCACGGACGTCGAGAGCAGCGATCTTCCTATTCGATCGATTCAGCGCCGCTTGAAACGGTTTTGGTCTGGTTTTCAAATTCGTCGAGATAGTACCGTGCCAGCGAAAGATCGGACGAGTTCGCTTCGTCTGCAGTCAGGCTGCTGCCGAAATGCCTGAGAAGCGCGTCCTTTATCGCTGCCGGAGAGATCTCGCGGGCTACATCCCGGTATTTTTCGTCGACGGGATAGCTACTGAAACCAAGATAACGGAGAACGTTCACGCCATCGGCGGGACACTGGCGCAAGTGGGCTTCAAGCCATTCGCGTCGTCCCTCAGGGTCGGCCCTTCGCCACAAATCAAGCAGATCGGTATCACCGGTGTTATCTTTCGGCACCATAGCCGTGGGATCGCGCTCGGCGCACTCCCGCAGGCGCCTGGCGATCGGCGCGAGAACAACCGGCCATCCTTCTGGTGCTATTACCCGAAGCCAATCGTCTTCTTCTTCCCGGCGGTAATTATTGCCATGGTAGTTCCATTTGATGGAACGCGTTACGTCGTAAAGTGCGTTGATAAACGTCGAGGCAAGTGCGAGGGGTTCAATCTTCTCCGTTGTTTCTGCTGCAAGTATATGTCTTTGTGCGGCATTCGCCGGTTCGTACCTCGACGCAGGATAGGCTTGGTGAATTAGCCAAGCCAGAAAATCAGCAAATTCTTTAGCGCCTGGATCATCTTTGACGTGTTCGCCTTGCGTGAACAGCTCTCCAAAGACCGGGAGCGCTTTGGCGAGCGCCACGCACTGCGGCGGAGAAAGGTTACGCAGGCGGCGTTTCAGCAGTCCGAGCAGCTGTGGTGAGTTGCGGGTCGCAAGCCTCCGAACAAATGCGGGAAACGCATCGTCCGGCGATCCCGCGACGGCGATCAAGGTCTGCACCTCTCCGTCTGAAATCTCGCGCGTCGTCAACGCATAGCCGAAATGGCGCGCAAAATACCGAGGGTCTGAGATCGGCTGTTCCGTCTGACGGTTCGAGTAAAACAAAAATCGCAACAGAACAGCGGCGGCATCCACCTCCTCGTCCAAGGCCGTCTTGCCTAAGGCGTTTCTTGCGTGAGTTGAAAGCACCTGATCGCTCGGCGCGATCGTGTCGTCGGACGGTCGCGTGAAGTCGGCCTCGTGATCCCGCACATAGGCATAAAGCTCGGGAAACAGCACACGCAGGCCC
>DATAQH010000356.1:0-6519 GCA_036264815.1 Candidatus Cybelea sp. | reverse complement strand
GCTTCGGCGACCGACATGGTGACGGAGCTCAAAGATCAACGTTTCGACGTCGTCTTTTTCAATCTATCGCTGCATCATTTCATCGGTAAAAGCTATGCGGATACGCGGCGCAATCAGCGCAACGCGTTGGCGCAGGCGGTTTCGCTCCTCGCTCCGGGCGGGCGCCTCGTCGTCACCGAAAATCTGTACGATGGCCTCGTAATCGACAACCTCCCTGGTTGGATCGTCTACACTCTGACCGCGAGCGGCTTTCTCGCGCCGGTCATCAAGCGTCTCGGCGCGAACACGGCCGGATGTGGGGTCTGTTATCATAGCGCGGGCGCATGGCGAAATGAGTTTGCGCGACTGGGTTTCCACGATTCTGCCTTTTCGGCGAACGTGTGGAAAGAGCGGCGGTTGTGGCGCGCGATGTGCTTCTGGCTGATGACCATCCGCTCGATTTCAACGGGCTTCTTCTGGCTGCAGCAGCAGCCAGTGCAAAACTAACTAGCGCCCGATTCGCTCGATTACCGCGTCGGTGAAGTCGCTCGTCGACGCATGGCCGCCGAGATCCGCCGTCGCAATCCCCTGCGCCACCGTTTCGAGCGCTGCATCGTAGATGGAGCGTGACGCCTTTTTGGCGCGTTCGTCGTCGACGTAGGAGAGAACCGCGGCCGCGGCGAGGATCATCGCGAGCGGATTCGCGACGTTCTTTCCTTCTAACCTCGGCGCAGTGCCGTGCGGCGCCTCGGCCATGACGGCCGACGGCCGCAGCGATTCGTCGAAGGCAAGCAGCACCGACTCTGCGCCCGCGATCGAACCGAAGAGCTGCATCACGAGATCGGAGAGGCAGTCCCCGTCGCGATTCAGCGAGGGGATCACGAGCGGCTTATCGCCCGGGGACGACAGCAGCAGCGCGTACGTTGCGTCGATCAACTGAGGATCGTAGTCGACCGTCGGGTGGCGGGCGGCGGCGGCATCCATCTCTTCCTTGAGCAAGCCCTCGTAAATCGGGCTGACGGTAAACTTCGGTCCGCCGAAGACGACGCCGCCCGTTTTCTCCGCGTGCTGGAACGCGTACTCGGCGACGTAGCGGCAGATTCGCCGCGAAATTTTCTCGGTGCGCAGCGCCACTTCGTCGAGGCCCTCGCCTTCGCGCCACTCCTTGGCACCGTACGCATCGCCGACCGCCATGCGCACGACCGAGATCGGCGCGTGAATTCCGCCGACTGGCCGCACGCGCGGCAACTTACGCCCCGTGCGCACGATAACGCTGCCGCCGATCGCTTCGCGCAGAATGCGATTCGGAGAGCCGACGTCGCTCTTGCCTTCGGGCGTGATCGTTGCGGCCTTCAGGCCGAGGCGATGTTCCTTTACCGCCTTCGCGGCCTCGAGGACGACGCGGTTGTCCGTCTTACGCCGGTTCTCCAGCGACAGGTCGTACGGTACGAGAACGAGCTCGACGCCGATTACGCGGCGATCGAGCAGGCGAAGCGCCTCGCGCAGCAACTCTTGTCCGGTCTGATCGCCTTCGAGAACGACGAGCGTCGGTGTAGCCAAAGTACAGCGTCCGCTTCTCGCGCACGGCAGCCGTTCCTATGATATTCGTTCCGACAAGAGTCGCCGCGGCACTTTGAGATCGCGCGTGCGCCGAGGGGCCGTAAAACGGAGAGCGCCGCAAAATGAACTGAGATGGTGACGAAGAAGAGGTAGTGCCCATGGCGCGCTCTCGCCGGCGGGCGAATGCGAGGAACCGGCTTAACCTCGAGATCGTCGGAATCGGCGCGATCGCAGTTGCCGTACTCTGCGGCATCGCTTTGGCTTTCCCGCACCACTCGGGCAGCGTGGGAAGCTGGACTTCCAACGGCCTTCGCTACCTCTTTGGCGACGCTGCAGGCTTGTTTCCGGCGCTGGTGGCCTTCGTCGGCGCGATCGTCTTCCTTGAAATCAACGTCCCCCGCCTGGTGGGGACGCTCGGGACGAGCGCGGTTGCCTATTTCCTGATCATCGCGGCGTTCTTCGGCATTCCGGGAGGCAAGCCGGGCGGTGTCGTCGGCGACGATATCTGGTGGGCCTTGCGCTCTTTAGTTGGCAACGCCGGCTCGACGATCGTCCTCAGCGTCGCCGCGCTCTCCCTCTTCCTCTGGCTGACCAACGCGAGCTTGAAAAGGATCATCGGAATGCTCGTTCTTTGGGCCGGCAAACTCAAACCGCCGCCGCGCGTTTCTCAACCCAAGCGCGAAGCCGTCGGGTTAAAGCCCGCACCGATCGTCTCGGTTCCGGCGGTTTACAACCCGACCGAGGACCCCGAAGACGAAGAGGACGAGGAAGTCGAGCGTCCCGCGAAGGTCGTGCAGCGCGCCGCCCAACCAGAGAACGCGATCGCCTATCGCGGAACGAAGGCGTACCGGCTGCCCGACTTGGCGATCTTCGACGTGCCGCCCAGCGAGTACGTCGACGAGTCGAGCCGTTCGCACGTGCTCGAAGATACGCTTGCGAGCTTCGGCGTCGGAGCGAAGGTCGTGCACACCGAGCGCGGGCCGTCGATCACGCGCTACGAGCTTAAGCCCGAACGCGGCGTCAAGATTTCGCGCATTTCGTCGCTTGCCGACGACCTTGCTCTCGCGCTGGCTGCGACCACGGTGCGTATTGAAGCCCCGATTCCCGGTAAATCGGCGATCGGCATCGAGGTTCCGAACAAAACGGTTTCGGTCGTTGCCATTCGCGAGATTCTCGAGGCGCTGCCGAATCGCGGCCAGGTTCCACCACTCTGGATGGCGCTCGGCAAAGATATCACCGGCCGCCCGGTCTTCGGCGATCTCGGCAAGATGCCGCACCTCCTCATCGCCGGCGCGACGGGCGCGGGCAAATCGGTCTGCTTGAACACGATCATTGCGTCGCTGCTGGTCAGCGCGACACCCGACCAGGTGCAGCTCCTGATGATTGATCCAAAGCGCGTCGAACTCACCTCGTACAACGGCATTCCACATCTCATAAAGGACGTGATCGCCGATCCGCGGCTGGCCGCCGGAGCCCTCTTCGAGATGACCAAGGAGATGGACGTCCGCTACGAGCGCTTCGCAAAGGCGGGCGTCCGCAAGATCGAGGAGTACAACGCGAAGTATCCCGACGAGCATCTTCCGTACGTCGTCGTGGCGATCGACGAGCTTGCCGATCTGATGCTCGTTGCGCCGAGCAAAGTCGAGACGACCATCATGCGCCTCGCGCAGCTCGCGCGGGCGACCGGAATCCACCTGGTCGTCGCGACTCAGCGTCCGTCGGTCGACGTGATCACCGGTTTGATCAAGGCGAACATTCCGTCGCGGATCGCCTTTGCGGTGAGCTCGCAGACCGATTCGCGCGTCGTCCTCGACATGGGAGGTGCGGAGCGGCTCCTCGGACGAGGCGATATGCTCTACCTCCCGATCGACGCGCCGAAACCGATTCGCGCGCAGGGCGCGCTGATCACGGGCTCCGAGGTCAATCGCCTCGTCGAGTTTTGGGCGCGTCAGTCGCGTCCCGATAACCTGCTCGACGTCGAGGTCGTTCCGGTCGGCGACGAGGACTCGCGCAAAGATTCCGATCCGCTCTGCTACGAGGCCGCGAAGTTTCTCATCGAGGCGAACTACGCGTCGACGGCTGCTCTGCAGTCGCAGTTTTCGATCGGCCATCCCCGCGCCGTGCGTTTGATGAAGCAGCTCGAAGATTTCAAAGTCGTGGGTCAGCACGAGGGAACGAAGCCCCGCAAGATTCTCGTCGGGTTGCCGGAACTGGAGATCATGGCGCCGCGGTTGGGGCGCGCGCAAGACGCGCAGCAAGATCTCTTCGCGAGCGGAGAGTAGCGTGACGCGTCTGCTGGTCGTGGCGTTCTGTTTTGCCCTCGCACTGGTGGCGTTCGGGGCATTTGTCGAGCTGGGGAGCTCGGTCGTCGCGCACGGCGAGCCGGCAATCTTCGTGCCGTGGGAGCAGTCGCTCTTCGATCGTTCGACTCTTGTCGCATGGTGGCTGACCTGGGCCTGCTACCCTGGGGTCCTGATTCCGATCTGCATCGTCGTCTTATTCCTCGCCTGGCGTTACCCGCAATGGAGGGTTCGGCTGATTCTCAGCGTGGTCTCGCTTTTGATCTCCTGGAGGGGCGCCGACTACTTCCAGCACGTGTTCGCGCGCCATCGGCCGCTCGAGTGGGTCGTCAAGCACGAAACGACGTTCTCGTATCCGAGCTCCCATGCGGCGATCGCTATCGGATTCTACGCACTCTTGGCGTTGATGATCTTTGCCTCAGATCTTCCGAAGACGACGCGAAATGTCGCAGGCGTGCTCCTTTTGCTGCTCGCGGCGGGGATCTGCTGGTCGCGCGTGGCGCTCGGCGCGCACTACGTAACCGACCTGCTCGGCGGGGCGCTGCTCGGCATGGTCGTCGTCTGCCTTATGCTGGGCGTGCTGGCGGGCGGCGCCTTCGGCGGCGTTGGGGGTCGGGTCTCCGGCGCGGCAGAATAGGATGACGATGACGTACGCGGACCCGATCATGGTGGAGATCGAGCGGAAGCTCGATGCGGGTACTCCGCTTTCGCCCGAGGACGGGCTTGCGCTTTATCGCACGTGGGACATTCACTCGCTCGGGCGTCTGGCGCGCCGGCAAAAAGAACGCAAGAGCGGCAAGAAAGTCTTCTACGTCCTCAATCGCTATATCAACTCGACGAACGTGTGCTTCGCGGGCTGCACGTTCTGTTCGTTTGCGGCCGACGAGTTCAAGGAAGCGCATCGCGTCTTTCGCATGACGGCCGACCAGGTCTTCGCCAAGGCGATGGAGACCGGCGCGAACTTCAACCAGATTCACATCGTCGGCGGACACGATCCGCGCCAGCTCTCGCTCGACTACTGGCTGCCGCTGATGCGGCGCTTCAAAGCGGCGCTCCCGCACGTCCAGCTCTCGCTCTTCACTGCAGCCGAGATCGAGTACATGTCCAAGCGCCACCGGATGACCTTCCCCCAGATCGTCGCCGAGCTGAAAGCGGCGGGGCTCGATAACGTCAACGGCGGTGCCGCCGAGATTTTCGCCGAAGAGACGCGCGCCAAGATCTGCCCGAACAAGGTCTCCGCGGCGAACTGGCTGCTGCTGCACGAGGAGCTGCATCACCAAGGCGTCGCCAGCAACGCGACGATGCTCTACGGGCACATCGAGTCGCTCGAAGACCGAGTCGATCACCTGATCCGGCTGCGCGAATCGCAGGACCGTTCCCCGGGCTTCAACGCGTTCATTCCGCTGGCGTTTCATCCCGACGGCAACGAACTTTCGTACTGCGGCTGGACGACCGGGCTCGACGATATCCGCACGTTCGCGGTGGCGCGCTTGATGCTGCACAACTTCGATCACATCAAGGCGTACTGGATGATTCAAGGGCTGAAGGTCTGCCAGGTCGCGCTTCAATTCGGCGCCGACGACATGGATGGGACCCACGGCTCGACCGATGAGGAGATGATCTACCACTCCGCCGGCACGCAATCGGGCCAGTACGTCGACGACCGCGAGTTCCGCCGTTTGATCGAAGAGGCGGGCTACACGCCCGTGCGGCGCAACTCGACCTACGAGGAGTTCCCCTGGGACTGGACTCAGTCCGCGTCGACGGTTGCCGGAGGCGAGGCCGTCCTGACGGTGTCGTCCTGAACATGTCGAAAGTGTCATCCTGAGCATGTCGAAGGACGTGATGGCCCTTCGCTGCGGCAGAATCAAATACACCAACGATCTGCCGATTTACGCGGCGTTCGATGCCGGCGTTATCACCTATCCCGGGACGCTGCACGCCGATGTCCCCGCACGATTGAACGCGATGCTGCTCCAGGGAGATCTGGATTTGAGCCCGATCAGTGCGTTTACGTGGGCCGCGAACTGGGAGCGCCTCGTGCTGTTGCCCGATCTGTGTATCGGCGCGCGCGACGAGGTCGTCTCGGTCGTGCTCGTCTCACCGGTTCCCCCTTCGGCGATCGACGGCGGTCCGGTCTACGTCTCCGAAGAGTCGGCAAGCGGGCGCAATTTGCTGCGCGTCCTGCTCGAGCGCCGTTTCGGATTGACGCCGCGGTATTTTCCGGAACCCAATCCGCTCCAACGCGCGCGCGGCGGCGACCCCACGCTGCTGATCGGCGATCACGCGATCGACGCGATCGAGCGTTTTCCCGCAGAGCAGGTCTACGATCTCGGGCGCCTGTGGCACGAATGGACCGGGCAGCAGACGGTCTTCGCCGTCTGGGCGGCGCGACGCGACTCGTTCGAACGCGACCCCGCGGCGATCGCCGAGTGCATGCACGCGCTCACCGATTCGTATACCTGGTCGCGCGCGCACCCAGTCGACGTCGTGGCGCTCGCGCAGCACGCGATTGCCCGGCCGGCCGGATTCTACGAGCGCTATTACAGCAAGTTGAACTTCATGCTGCACGTCGCGGCGCAGAACGGCCTGCGGGCGTACTGCCGCGAGCTGCTCGAGATCGGCGCGATCGCGTCGATACCGGAACGTTTTGAAGAGGTCGCCGGTGCCGGGTCTCGCT
>DATAQH010000347.1:0-1523 GCA_036264815.1 Candidatus Cybelea sp. | reverse complement strand
GGTGCGATTTCGGGGCGAGACGACAGGAAGACTGCCCGGGGCATGCTCTATCGCCCGCTCGGCTGCGCCTAGGTCATTACCTATTGTCGAACGCGGCGCTCGCGGCATAGAATCGCAAGACTCGACACCTTAATCGGAGGTTTGCTGCATGCCGCACCTCGGCCGGCGTTTTCCACTGTTTGCCCCAGTCATCTTGGTCGCGCTGGCCGGTTGCTCCGGCGCCGGAAGCGCTCCGCTCGCGTCCGGCGCCTCGCAGGCACAGGCGCGCGCGTTCGTTGCGCCTTTGCGATCGGGGGTGATCCGGCAACCCAAGCCGCCGCAGGCTCAGACGGCGCGCAACGTTCGCACCGCCAAGATCGAGCGCGATCTCTTCGTCTCCGACGGAAGCGGCTCGGTTGCGGTCCTCGCAAATCGAAGCCACAAAAATGTCGGGCAGATTACCGACGGTCTCAATGGCGCCGACGGCGTGTGGGTCGACAACGCCGGAAATCTCTACGTTGCAAACTACAAAAGTGCGCAGGTGACCGAGTACGCGCCGGGGAGCTCCACCCCGAAATGCACGTATTCGAGCGGTCTCGTCGATCCAATCACCGTCACGACCGACCGCTCCGGCAATGTGTACGTCGCCGACTTCAACGACTACCAGGATCCCGGCTACCTCTATAAGTACGCGCAGTGCAGCAATACGGTAACGAAGCGTTACACGGTGATCCTCGGGCCGACGGGCGTCGCGGTAGACCGCCGCGGAAATATCTTTGTTATGGCGTGGGCCGAGGGGTACGGCTATCTGCTCGAGTTCAAGCGCGGGCGATCGACGCCGACGGCGTTGGGCGCGACGGTGAACGTGCCGGGCGGCCTCGTCATCGATAATAAGGGCAACCTCATCGCCGACGATCAGGAGGTCGCGACCTACCAGCCGGGCTCGATCGACATTATCGCGCCGCCCTACTACCAGACGTCGGTACCGCTAATCCAAGGTCTCGGCGATCCCTATCACGTCGCGCTGAACAAGCAGCAGACGCGGCTCTTCAGTGCCAACGTGAACGCCGGCACCGTGACGGTATACAGTTATCCCGCCGGCGCGTTGCTCGAAACGCTGGGGCCGGCGCAGGGCCTCACGACGCCCTATGGAGTAAGCGACTCGCCGAACGCGGTATTCTAAAAATTTCAGGCGCTCGCTTACTCGGCAAGGCCGATTCGGGTGGGTCACAGCCTCATTTCAGGACCTCCCCATGCTCTGGGAGTACGCTTGTTGAACGGACCTCACGACCACGCCGGTTGGCGGCCCTAGAGGAGCGAGCAGCATGCAATGTGTCAACCTTCAGCCCACCAAGCCTGAGACGCTCGACGTGTTCGTCGTCGAGCTCGTGGGAGAGTTCGATCTCTCGGAACGCGACCGTTTGATGGACGCCTTCGGAACCGCTAAGAGCGCGCGGCTGGTCTTCGCGAACCTCGCAAAGGCCTCGTACATGGATTCGACCGCTCTCGAGTGCTTGGTGCACCTCCACGCGATGACCCGCATG
>DATAQH010000343.1:0-10558 GCA_036264815.1 Candidatus Cybelea sp. | reverse complement strand
AGCGTGATCGATTTCCCGCCCGAGCTCTGGGTGCCGGTTACGAACACCGCCGATTGAATCGGCGTGGTCGTGTGCGATCGCTCGGAGCCCGCCGGCAGGTTCCTCTTATACCAGCTGTAGACCCGATCGAACGAATCGCCGGTCATGAGAATACCGCTCGAATCGGTCGCCGCGCCGGGGTAATCCGGCATGACGGAGGCCTCATGTTTTGAATCGTTCGGCGCTTGACTCGAGCAGTCGGTTATCACGAGCAACATTGCTGCAACCAGGAATAGAGTACGCATCCCATTCTCCTTGAGATTACTCCCGGAACGTCACTGTGCGCGCACGTCGCGCGCGATCTGCTCGCCGTCCACGTAGTACGCGAGCTGCTGGGCCGTCGATTTCGCAAGCATCCAGGTCCCGCCGACCTTGATCCACGTGTCGGTCGAGTACGCGACGAACTCGACGCTGCGCGCATCTTCGAAGGCGTCTGGATTGCGGGCTTTGATCTCGAGGCGCCGGCGGACGGTAACCGAAGCGCCGCGCTCCTTGGGCGAAGAGATCGTCATCGCGACGGTATCGGAACCGGGCTGCTTTAACTCGAGGCCCGCGAGCAACGCCTTCGTGCCGTCCGCTTCCCCCGCTACGTCGATCCCGACGAAATGCGGGGCAAGGATCGCCGAGAGCGATCGGTCGTCGCCGGCCGTCACGGCGGCCTGCAGAATCTTGTATCGCGCCTGCAGCGCCGGCAACAGGCTCCCATCGTCGTGCGCCGCCGCCGGCTGGAGGGAGCCAAGGGTGCAAACGATCGCCATTGAGAGTGCGGCCGAAATCTTCATGATTCCATCCTAGCGCCCTCGGCGTACGAAAGCGCACGGAAGCGGATCGCGTGCCGCCAGCGAACTATAAGCAGGTGAGCGAAAAGATAGAAGGCATCGATCCGAGCGTTCCGCCCTCCGGCACCGGCTGCGTCGAGTGCCTCGCAGAGGATAGCTGGTGGTTTCACCTGCGCCGCTGCGCGGAGTGCGGGCACATCGGGTGCTGCGACCAATCGTTGGGCAAGCACGCTACCGGACACTTCCGTTCGACCGGCCATCCGGTCATCGCCAGCTTCGAACCGGGCGAAGCGTGGTTCTACAACTATCGAAATGAAGAGTTTATGTCCGGGCCTCACTTGGCCGCGCCGCATTCGCACCCGAAGGATCAGCCGACCCCCGGCCCGCAGGGCAGAGTTCCCGCGGACTGGGAGTCGCAGCTGGAGTAGCGCGGTTACGCCTGCGAACTTCCGCTGGCCAAGCCGTTGCGAACGGCGTAAACCGCAGCTTGGGAACGCGTCGAACAGTGCAGCTTTGCGAAGACGTTGCTGACGTGGTTTTTGATCGTTTTTTCGGCTAAGACCAGCTGCCGGCCGATCTCGCGATTCGAGAGGCCTTTGGCCAGCAGGCGCACGACTTCGATCTCGCGCGGCGAGAGCTCGTGTTTGCCGCGATCTCCCGATGGCGTGCGCCGGCGCAGCAGCGAAGCGGCCACGCGCGGATCGACGTAGCTCGATCCCGCGCCGAGCGCTTTGATTGCGGCGCGGAGTTCCTGCAGCGACGAATCCTTGACGATATACGCGTCGACCCCGATCGCGAGGCAATGCTGCATGAGCTCGCCTTGCGTGTGCGCGGAGAGCGCGCATATCTTGGTCGTGGCGGAGTCTTTTTTGAAACTGTTGACGATATCGCCGACATCGTCGGTGTCGATGTCGATGACGACGACGTCTACGGCGGGGGCGAGGACGGCGTGGCGGCCCGGAACGACGCCCACGACGCTGATGTGGGGGTCGTCGGCTAGGACGTAGGCGAGAGCCCGTCCGAAGAGGAGCTCCTCGTCAACGATCAATACCCGGACGCGGTCCGTGGAGGCGGTAATGCTCGATACGACTGTCATGGACCCATGGTAGCGGGCCCGGCGTACCAAAACGTACCGGCCCGTTGACGGGTTATCGCCCCGCCTACCGCACGTTCCAGTTTTCGGGGGCGACGGGAATCCAGAGCATGTTGAGGCGGTAGCCGGTGACGCGCGCGCTTAATCCGATCAGACGTTCTTCATAGTAAAGCGGTAGGACCGGGACGTCTCGGTGGATCAGCCCAGCGATGGCGTCGAAGTCGCGCTCGCGCTGGGCTCGGCTGGGTGTGCTGGTCTGGTCGCTGAAGAGCGCCTCGAAGTGTTTCGAGCAGTAGAACGAGTGGTTTTCGTCGCCCGGCACCGCCTGCACGCAGCGAAAGTTCAGCGACTCCTCCGGGTCGCTGCCGCCGACCCAGACCTCGCCGACGATCGTCGCCTTTCCGCTGCGGAGGAGACCCTCGGGGCTGAACCAGATCCGCGACGGATTCGACTTGAGCGTGAGCTGCATGCCGGCCGCGGCGAGCTGGGTTTGGACGAGGGTCGCGATGCGAACGTTGATCGGATTCTCCGAGTTGACCCCTATCAGGCCGGTGAGCGGCAGACCATCCTTGTACCGTAAGCCGTGCTCGAGCCGCCAGCCGGCCGCGTCTAACTCGCGGGCGGCCGCGGCCGGGTCGTGGGCGTACGCGGGGATTGGTGTGACCTCCCAATGGACGATCGGCGGGGGAAAGAACGAGGTCGCGGGCGGGAAGACGTTTCGCCAAGCGCCAGCGAGCGCGCGATAGTCCAGCGCCGCGGCGATCGCCCGGCGAACGCGCGGGTCGCGCGTCGGCCCGGCCCGCGTTTGAAGGTAGAGCAGTTCGGTCGCGTTCTCCGGGATCTTCACCACTCGAAGCCTGGGCGTG
Source organism: Candidatus Cybelea sp. (assembly GCA_036264815.1). Classification (GTDB taxonomy): domain Bacteria; phylum Vulcanimicrobiota; class Vulcanimicrobiia; order Vulcanimicrobiales; family Vulcanimicrobiaceae; genus Cybelea. Next base: position 7,781 of record DATAQH010000343.1, on the reverse strand, counting down.
CGTTCGGCTTCGCCCACGTTGTCGGGGGTCAGCGTCCCGACATCCACCGCGCCCGATTGGAGGGAAACGAAGTTCGAGTTGAGGTTCGGTACGATCTGCAAGACGATCTGCGCGAGCTTCGGGCGCGGCCGGTAGTACGGATTTGGCTCGAGGATGATCCGGTCGCCGCGCAGCCACGTCTTCACGCGGAACGGACCGCTGCCGAACGGCGCGTTCTCCCACGGCGTGCCGACGACTTTCGTATCGGTAAACGCGTGCTGGGGGAGAATGCCGTATACGTAGTCGGCCTGCGCGAAGAGAACGCGCACCGCAGCGTTCCACGGCGCGCTCAAGCGAATCACGACGGTATGAGGATCGGGGGTCGTTAGGGAGACTATGCGGCGATACGGCTCTACCGACGTTGCGCGATTGCGAGCATCGAAGATCGCGCGATAGGTGAAGGCAACGTCGGCCGACGTCAGCGGCACGCCGTCGGCGAAGCGAACTCCCGGACGAAGGTGGTACGTTAACCTCGTTCCATCTGCCGAAATGTCGCCGTTTTCGCGTGTGGGAATGCGGGTTACCAGTATCGGGATATCGCGGTTATCGGCCGAGAGTCCGACGAGCGTTTGGCAAAACAGCGTATCGAGCGCGATAATTTCCTGGTCGATCGCTACGAACGGAACGAGCGAGTTGGGATCTCCCGCGTAGGCGATTCGCAGAACGTGTGGCGGCCCGGGCCGTCCGGCCACGCCGCGCGTGCAACCGGCCGCGACCGCGATCAGGGAGAGTGCAGCGAGAACACGCCTCATCCCGGTTCTCTTCGGGATCGCAGGTGTGATACTCTCGATTTCACTGCGGGATGTGGTTCGCCGATTCGGGTTTAAATAAAACCGTCGCGTAAGGACTTAGCTCCTCGACGCAGCGAAGCGGCGCGTTGGAATATGATGCCGCTTCGGTGGCGCGGGATCATGACTCGACGTGGCCACCATGATATGCGCAGCAGTCTCTACTAGATCTCGCTCCCGATTGAGAGCTACAGCTTCAACGCAAAGACCGTTCCGCAACCGCCCAAACACAACGGATTGCCGCCCAAATACGTCGTTCCGTAAAGCGTACCATGCAGGTCGATCAAACTCCCATAAGGCACAGCGCCATCGGGGCTGTCTGCGAACGAGTGCAGCACACGTTCGTTCCTGCCGTTGGTGCTGATGCTGTAGACGGTGCCAGCCCCGAATGGGGGATAGCCCGCGCCGCCCTGTGTCGTGACGCCGTACAGGATACCGTTGACGGCGGTCAAGCCTCCATACGGGACCGACGCGTCGGGGGTGCCAAGGAACGAGTACAACACTTTTTCCTTCCCGGACGTCGTGATGCTGAAGACCGTTCCGCGCCCGTCTTTTCCTCCACCAGTCGTTGTGCCGTAGAGCGTTCCGTTGACGTCGAGCAAATTGGCGTCGGGCTCCGATCCATCAGGGGTGCCCGCGAACGAGTGCAGCACGCGTTCCTTTCCGGACATCGTGACGCTGAAGACCGTCCCGAAACCGTGCGCGCCGCCGAAGAACGTCGTTCCGTAGAGCGCTCCATTTACGCCGATCAGGGCCGCCCACGGTTCCGAACCGTCGGGGCTGCCGCGGAAGGCGTATAGCCTGTGCCAAGTACCGCTCGTCGTAATCCCAAATACGGTTCCAGCATTGCTGGGGCCACCGGTCGTCGTGGTGCCATAGAGCGTGCCGGCGAGATCGGTCAAGTTGGCGGCGGGGTTTCTGCCGCGGGTGGGGACCAAACCGTGCAGCACGCGTTCGTTCTGGCCGGTGGTGCTGATTTTGAAGACCGTGCCGCCCCTGCGGCCAAACTCTGTGGTGCCGTAGAGCGTACCGTTCACGGCGATCAGGCCTGCCATCGGATCCCAGCCGTCGTGTTGGCCGGGTAAGCCGAAGCTGTGCAGCACGGCCTCGTTTCCGCTTGCGGTAACGCTGAAGATCGTTCCTCGGCCTACACCTCCGACCGTACCTCCCGTGGTTGTGGTGCCATAGAGCGTATCGTTCACCGCGACCAAAGCGGCTTCAGGCGCACGGCCGTCGGGAGCGCCCGCAAAACTGTAGAGCACCTGGTAGGACGAGCCTGTCGAGGTACGATGCGCGATCGCGTGCGGCAGCGTTTGGCGCATCACGTCCGGCGTGCCGATCGACTGCGATCCGGTACATCCCGCAAGCAGTGCCAGGCCGGCGCTGATTGACACGCAGCGACCGAAAGCGAAAGTTCTCATGCCTTGCGCCCGCTTTTCGCCTCAGATCTCGAGGCGTCCTACGCCGTGTAATGCGAATCAAGGAGTCCCATTCACGCATCGCTGCGCAAGACGAGCGTGCATAGTGCGGTCCGGTTGCTACTCACCCATCAGTGTAAAGAACACATGAAACGGATTACGCCAATCCGGTTACGTGGGATGGCCGGGGTCGAAACCCGTGCTCGGGGATCCAGCCGATACCGCCCCGTTTACCGAAAACCTTCGCAAGCCCTCGTAAACGCACCCAATGAAACGCGAAGCGAATAGATCCATTCCCTAAGAGTGATCCCTCGCAAAACGCTGATTTTGCGAGGGATCTATCACGCCTCGGATGTTGATTCGGACCCACGATCCGCCGATCTCGAATGTCCTTACAAGGACACTACCTTGCGGTTGCGACTATTGGATCGTGCCGTTCCAAGTCGCAGGTCCTGTTTGACTTTGCGCGTTCCAAACATCAACCGATATCGGTTGGCCGGAGTTGAGGGTCCAGCAACTTTGGCCGTAGTTACCGGTGAAGCCCGTAATGATGATTTCTTTTTTGCTCCACTTTTTAACGTTTAATGTTACTTCGTTTGGATTGGTGCCTTCAAAACCGGCGTTCCAAGTATCGTAAGAGCCGAAATATTCACATTCAGGGTTAGTGACGACAATTTCGATGCAGCACGAGTCGCCGTTATACGGCTGCATCTTCCCAAAGCCTTTACCCCTTATGACGATCTTCTGCGTCTGTTCCGCTTGGATTGGAGTCACGCTTTTGATAACGGGATGGGAATCTGGTTCAATTAATTGTAGAGCCGAGGCTGTATTGGCGCCCGGAATAGCATTAGCGCCTGGAACGGCGTTAGCGCCCGGACCGGCATTAGCGGCACAACCCGCTAACATCGCTCCGACAAATGCAAGAGCCAGTGCTTGACGTAAAAACATACCGGTAATCCTTTCTGGCCTTCAGAGACTTAGCAAACGGGACGCCACGCAGCGCAACGGCTTTCTTACGGAGCGCCTCCTCATCGGCAGATTTGCCGCTTCCGATGGACCACCTGCTCGCTTTGCTTTGACTGAACCGTCTCTTTGAGATCGACTACGCATCGACGGCAGCATCGACATGTGCGCGGTGCACTCTTGCGGCCCTCGAGGTAGTAAGCTAGCGTCCTGGGCACGCGGATATTCGTATTGCGGCCGAGCGATATTTGGACGTATAAGGTTTCCTACTCTCGCGGCTGGATGACACTTATCCGCATGGTATCACTCGTGCGGCCACCACGGCAGCCAGCAAGGGCCACGGTCGAGTCCCCCGTCGTAGCTGCGGTGCAGCGCGGGCTGCTGTACAACATTGGCATCGCGATCGCGAAGCCGCGAGCGGCGGCGGAGGCGTCAGCGATTAATAGTCGGGAAAGTACGGACCAGCCTAGGGCGTGTTGAGAAGCGGCGGTTGCTTCCATGTACCGTCGATGGCCGACTGCTCGGGCCAGTACATGCGCAAAAAGAGTAAGTAGGGGCCGGCCGGTGCCGGGAGCCAGTTCGCAGCCTTTGTCCCTCCCGGCGACTTGTGTTGGATGTAGAGCGTCAGTCCTCCATCTGCGTCCCGCTTGAGCGTGGACAGCATTGAGGAATTGATGAGATACCGATTGATCGGATTGGCGACGAGCAATTGTTTCGGCAGGTCGTACATCGTTACCGACCAAAACGCTCGTACAGGCGGGAGTTGCCCTTTTGCAAAATGGATGGTCGCCGGAACGTTGCCATTGGGCGTTTTTCCATCGGAGGTCCTTGGCCAGGGCATGTACACCGCCTCAGCGGCCGAGTTTCCGAGGATGCCGTACTGTGCTGCGACCGCACGGTTAAGGAAGTCGTTCTTCATCTGTGCCCGCGTACCAAACAGATCATTGGCAGATGTTACGGTGGCGCGTTTAGCATCGATTTCCTTTTGTCCGGCCCCGATGCCGGCGGCATAAGCAGCGGTCATCCCGTCAGGATCGAACGGCTTTCCGGGAATGATGCCGATCTTGGCAAAACTCGCGCGCAGCGCAGTCTCGCTAGGATCCACCGGGCAGAACTGCAGTAAGAATGCGAGAATGTTGAAACCCTGCGGCGAGGTTCGTTCCATTGCGGGCGACAAGGGCGCAATCCATTTCACCGCTGGGGCGGCCGCCGGCCTTGGGGCGCGTACGTAAGCTGACAGAGGTACGGCGCTATACCCGGCTTGAATTTCCCTGAGCTTCGCAAGGTCGGAAGGGCCAAAGAGTTGCGTGCGAATCCCGACCAGACCGAACTGTGTGTCAAAGCGCACGACCTTCGTGATGCCGCTTGGGGCCGTTCCCTTCCAGCCGGGTCCTGCGATCAGCACCTTTGTGCCGCCATTCCCCGTCGTGCGCGTTCCTGCGTAGGCGATATTGAACGTATAAAGATCGACAAACTGCGCTGAGTAGTAGCGTTTCTTTTCGATCGGCGGCATCGTCAGAACCAGCGGCTCCGCACGCAGATCGAGACCGACAAAAGAATATGGTGTATCGGAATTCGGTGTTTGGATCGTCTTGTCGGCCGGGGTATAGACGTTTGCGCTGTTGTGTAACGTATTGAAGGGTGCCTGAAACGCGGGCGTCTTCGAGTCGATGAAATAGCCGAACACGATACGGTACAGGTCAATCATCGGAAAGCCATAGACATAGGCTTGTTGGGCGATGCTCTGCACTTGACTGGGCGAGACGGTTTGGGCACGAATCGGTGATGAAATTGCGGTCGCCGCCGCAGCCAGGACGAGGACGCGAAATAGCTTCATCCGAGAAACTCCTTATGGCGAGTATTGTGGACGCCGCGCTCAGCCAGAGCCTCAGAAAGGCAGTCGGGGATGATTTTAGCAACGTGCGTTGTTGGCCGTCTATCCTGAAAGGGCAAACAAAAGAAATTCAAGCGTCGCGTGTATTTCGCGATAGGTCGAGTACGCGGTGTTTCCTCCCGCGAGCAAGCTAAATGCGCGTCTATCAGGAGCAGCACGCCCAAGCCGCGAGCGTATTGGATTCGCTCTGCGGCTCGTCGGCCAACCGCGACGCCGCCTGCGCCTTAATCGCTTACCCTGGGCCGGCGGTTCGACTGAAGTTCGAAAACTTCATGGGTTGAAGTTTTGGCTATCGACGGCGCCCGTCGGCTCCGAGATTCCATTTTTGTTGCCCAGCCTCTTGATGAGCGAACCCACAGGATAGCCGAACACGAAGACGTCGTGCAGACTCCAGTCTACGACATACGCCTCGTCGTTTCGCTTGTTGATGCGCACGCTAATCGGCGTATCGTACCCACTACCAAGCGTTCCAGAAACGGAGCTATACGGCGGCTTGATGACGACGACCCTGCTGCCGTCACAGACGAGAAGGTCGTTGTTCTCGTCGAACGCCATACCGCCCGGATACTGTAAGTCGACGCCCAACACCGTACCGTTGCACCCGCTCAAGCCGCCGCGGTACTCCACGATGTGCCCCGACCAGCTTCCGTCGGAGTAAGCGACAAAAACGTCGCCGCTGCCGTCCACCGCGACGGACGCGAGCTCTACCTCTCCGGGGAAACAATATGCAGAGATCGTGTTGCTGTTCTGGGGAAACTCGGCGATAAATTCGGCGCTGAGGTCGGCCACATACACGTCGCCGAGCGAGTTGGTCGTCACGTCGACCGGCGACTGCAGCCCGTCGCTATAGGTGAACGAAGGTGAGGTCGAGCCGGGCGCGTACTCGACGACGTTCTGACCGTTCGTGACGTAGAGATTGCCGGCCGTATCGACCCACTCCTGACCGGCGGAATCGATCCCGCTCGTGATGCTGCCGATGCTCTTCCACCGCCTGTTCCGGAGCATCTCGACGGCGCCTTTCCGGTCGGCGACATAGAGAACTCCGCTCCGAATATGGGATCGTGCCGTTTCTCGCAGCGTAGAACTGCTCGGCGTCGCGCCGTTCTGTCCTGGCGCTGTGCCTATCGAACAGGCACAAAGCGTTGCAACCGCAGCGCCGGCCGCCATGGTTCGCACGAAATTTGGCATGGCAGCTTCTTCATCAACGACTCCGGTGCGCCTTTTAGTAGATTCCCTCACCCTCTCGACCTAACGACGGCCCAAAACCGTCGCACGATTGTCGTAAATGCCGGCAAATCGCTTTGCGCTGCTCCGCAAAACAAAACCGCCAAAAGCCTTACAGAATTCCAAACCACGCGGCCATGTTGGACTCGCTGCGGCTAGTCGGGCTTTTTACGGCGGTTAGAAAATGGTATCCAGACCGGCGAAAAACCCATAAAATAAGGAGACACTTGGGATGGCCGGGGGTCGAACCTACACCCGGGGTTCCGGAGAGCGCCGCCCAGTCCCGGAATCAATCCCTTCCATTTCCATCCTTTTCCAAACGTCGGTTAGAAAATGTTAGAAACTCGGGACTTGGTTTAAGGACTCGGATCGTATTGTTGGACTTTTGGGTGTCGGCGCCATGAATAGGCTCGACGCCTGGCGTACATCTTAGGTATGCTCGGGGCATTGTTGCTGCTCGCATTTCTGGGCCAGACAGTGGCAGCGCCCAGCCCCAGCACATGCCCAATGACTGAGGTCCAGCGTGTGAAGCCAAAGTGGCCAGATCAGGAGTGGACTATTCCTGGACCTGTGAAGCGCTGCACCGGGATAGAGTGCAAGCTCGTTGAGGTTTTGGTCACGGTGAATCCAGACGGGACGGTTAAAGACGCCGTGATAAAGAGCGGTACAGATTACGGGTCAGGCGCCAATGACAACGCTTTATTTGCGGCTCGCAATAGTACTTATAAACCGAAGACGGTAAACTGTCTTCCGGTCGAAGGTACATATCTTTATCGCGAATTATTCCAGCGTTGGGACTGATCAGCGTCGATCCGCCTATACCCCGGCCGGGACATTGTTGGCCTTTTCGACCATGGGGGCCGCGGCGATCCGGGGTCTTGCTCCGGTATCCGAAGCGACCCTTGACGCACTTCATCAGGGTCGCGGTTGTTGGCCTTTTAGTCTGCGATCATTTGGCGCTGGCCTTCGTCATCTTTACGGAGCACGACTGGATAAAATGACCCTGGTCAAGACACTGCTAGGGGTTACGCCCTAATTAAAGATGCCGATGCGGGGAACGCATTTGGCCAGGAGAATCGTTGTCGTCAGGACCCCCTAGGTCAGAAAGGCTAGAACAAATGATTTCATTTCCCCTGGGCCGCGCATCGGCTATTGCCGCGGTCGGTTTTCTATTAGCCGGGTGCGGCGGATCGTCGCAGTCCCAGGCCACGATTCCCTTAGCGTCATCATCAGTGCGACAGGCGGCGCAACATGGCAGACCTCGAAAGAGTGAGCTAATTTATGCCGCTGGCGACGGTCACACGTATGTCATCACGTATCCTCAGGGGCGGCTTGTCGGAACGATAGATGAAGGCGGCTTCGATGCCTGCTCCGATTCCTCTGGCAACGTATACCTGGCAGTGGACGCACCAAGAGTTGATGAGTTCGTGCACGGGGCGACGACGCCGAGTGTAA
>DATAQH010000296.1:0-7684 GCA_036264815.1 Candidatus Cybelea sp. | reverse complement strand
GGCGTGATGGGCGACGGGCGGACGTACGCGAATCTGGTTGCCGTCCGTGCCATCACGAGCGAGGACGGCATGACGGCCGATTGGGCGCGTCTGCCGCACGAGCTGCTCGAACGAATCTCCGCGCGCATCGTCAACGAAGTGCGCGGCGTCAACCGCGTGGCCTACGATATTACGACGAAGCCGCCCGCCACCGTGGAGTGGGAATAACGCGTGCGCATTCTCGTCGTCGGTAACGGCGCCCGCGAGGACGCGCTCTCGTGGCGTCTGGCCCAGTCGCCGTCGTGCAGCGCGATCTTCGCCGCGCCGGGCAATGCCGGCACGGCCTCGCGCGGTGAGAACTGGGAAATCGCCGCAACCGACGGCAAAGGGATAACGCAACGCGCGCTGGGTGAGAAGATCGATCTCGTCGTGCTTGGGCCCGAGACCGCGATCGCCGCCGGCGTCGGCGACCACCTCAGAGAGGCCGGTATCGCCGTCTTCGGGCCGAATCGCTCCGCCGGACGGTTGGAGTCGAGCAAGATCTTTGCGAAGCGTTTCATGGAACGCCACGACATCCCGACCGCAAAGGCGGTCATCGTGCATTCGCTCGATGCGGCGCGCAGCGCACTCGATTCCTGGCAAGCCGGCGGCGTCGTCGTCAAGGCCGATGGTCTTGCTGCGGGTAAAGGCGTTGTGGTAGCGCCGCATATCGACGCCGCGCGGGCGATCGTCACCGACTGGTACGAGCGCGGAAAGGTACCCGGCGGCGGCCTCGATCTCTTGCTCGAGGAACCGCTTGCGGGACGAGAAGTGAGCGTCTTTGCGATCTGCGACGGACGCGCGATCCTTCCGTTTGCGGGTGCTTGCGATTACAAGCGCGCCGGTGACGGCGATACCGGTCCGAATACCGGCGGCATGGGCGCCTATTCGCCGCCCGCCGGATTTCCCGACGATCTCTACGATTGCGTGCGCGAGCGCATTCTCGCGCCGCTGCTGCGCGGGCTGCTCGCCGAGGGCGAAGAGTACATCGGGGTGCTTTATTGCGGGTTGATGTGGTGCGCGGAAGGGCCAAAAGTGATCGAGTTCAACGCGCGCTTCGGCGATCCGGAGACGCAGGTGCTCGTACCGCGTATCGGCGGCGATTTCGCCGGGCTGCTCGGCTCCGCGGCGCAAGGCGCGATCGATCTCTCAGCGACGACGGTCTTACCTCAATCGTGCGCCGGCGTCGTCTTGGCTACCGCCGATTATCCGCGCAGCAGTACGCCGATCGAAGCTCTGAGCGGCGAGCTCTCGCTGCCCGAGGGCTGTCAGGTCTTTTGGGGCGCGTCGAAGCGCCGCGATGGAAAAATAAGCAGCGGCGGCGGCCGGGTTCTGACGGTGACCGCGCTCGGCGACGACCTCGAGCAAGCGCGAGCGCGCGCCTATGAAAACGTCAAAGGCCTCGCCGTGCGCCTGAACGCTTCCGGCCTGACCTACCGGACGGATATCGGGAAGCTTTAGGCGGCTGTGCCCTCGTTCGCGGAGGCCTTTAGCCCGCCGGCTGCAACTTGCCGCTCCAGAAAGGGATATTAAGGGACGTATGGCTTACCGCTTTCAACCGCAGCAACCGTATGGAGGCCCCATTGCTCCGGCGGTGCCGGCCAACTCGATGCTGGCGCAGGTGCTGGGCCTCACTGCGCTCGGCTTATGCGTAACGGCGCTCGCGGCATGGCTCTTCCAGGGCGTGCCGTACGGGCTCGGCTTGGTCGCAATGATCGTCGGCTTTATCCTGTTGCTGGCGATGAATGCTGCGCGCCGAAACGAGCCGCTCTCGCTGATTCTCTTCTACGCCTTCACATTCTGTGAAGGCATCGGCATCGCGCCGGTCGTCCACCAGTATCTCACCGCCTTCGGGCCCGATGTCGTCGTCAATGCGGCCCTCACGACGGGGCTCGGCATGTTTGCGTTGGCCGCGATCGTCTACGCCACCGGCCTGGATCTGCGCCGCTTTGCAGGCATCTTTACGATCGCCTTGCTCGGTTTGGTCGTCGTCGGCGTCATCTCGCTCTTCGTGCGCTTTATCCATCCGGAGACCTATGCGTGGCTGACGCTGGTCATTTTCTCCGGCTTGGTGCTCATCGATTTTGCTCGCCTCCGCGCAGGCGGAGACGGCCTCACGCCCGTCCAGATGGCGACCAGCATCTACCTGGACGCGATCAATATCTTCCTTGCGTTGCTCCAGATTTTCGGAGGGAGGCGCTCTTCAGACTAGCGGCCTGGTATAATGGTGTGAGATGTGCGGGATAACCGGAGTCTTCGCACCCGGACGCGATGCAGCCCGCCTCGCGTTCTTTGCGCTCTACGCGCTGCAGCATCGCGGACAAGAGTCGGCGGGTATTGCCGCAGCCGATGGCGGGACGATCCGTTCGCACAAAGAGATGGGCCTGCTGGGCGCTATCTTCGATGAAGAGATTCTCAGCGGACTCAGCGGCCACATCGCGATCGGTCACACCCGCTATTCCACCACCGGCTCGTCGATCGTCGTCAACGCGCAGCCGCTGCTCGAACGCACCGAGCTCGGCGACTTCGCCTTCGCCCACAACGGGAATCTAACCAACACCGACGAGCTGCGCGAGGCGCTCTCCCCGACCACCGTGCTGCAGGCAACCTCCGATTCCGAAGTCATGGCGAAGCTGATCGTCGAGTCGAAGGGCTCGATGTTCGACCGAATCGCGTCGGTCCTGGCCCGCGCGCGGGGCGCCTACTCGGTCGTTCTCTGCACGCAGGACGAACTCTATGCTTTCCGCGATCCGTGGGGCGTGCGCCCGCTCTGTTTGGGCGCGCTCAGCGAGGGCGGCTACGTCGTCGCATCGGAGTCGTGCGCGCTGGGAACCGTCGGCGCTCAGTACGTCCGCGAAATCGAACGCGGCGAGATCGTGCGAGTTACCGCCGCTGGACTTGAGACGCGCCGGATGCCGGTCGAAGACGCGCAGCAGGCGCTCTGCATGTTCGAATACATCTACTTTGCGCGTCCCGACTCGCGGCTCAACGACCGCTCCGTCTACATGGCGCGCTACGAGATGGGGCGGCAGCTGGCGCGCGAGCATCCGGTCGAGGCCGACGTCGTGATGGCCGTTCCCGACTCCGCCGTCGCCGGCGGCATCGGGTACGCCGCCGAGAGCGGCTTGCCGTATATCGAGGGGCTTATCAAGAACCGGTATATCGGGCGCACGTTCATCAGCCCGGATCAACGCATGCGCGCGCGCGGCGTCCATCTCAAATTTAATCCCGTGGTCGAAAATTTGCGCGACCAGCGCGTCATCGTCGTCGACGATTCGATCGTCCGCGGCACGACAACACCCCGCATCGTCGCGCTCGTGCGCGAAGCCGGAGCGCGTGAAGTGCACCTGCGTATCACCTCGCCGCCGATCAAGCATCCCTGTTATCTTGGCGTCGACATGGCTACCTACGACGAGCTGATCGCGGCGAACTACACCGTCGACGAGATCCGCCGCAAGACGGGCGCCGATTCGCTCGGCTACCTCAGCCTCGACGGCCTGATCGGCGCCGTAGGGCGGAAGCGAGAAGATATGTGTCTGGGGTGCTTCGTCGGCGATTATCCCAACGTTCCCTCGACGCACGCTCCGCACGAACTGCACGCAACCAGCGCCTAGTAGTACCAAACGCCAAGACCGTATGGTTCAAGGGTCTTGCTTACGGCGCGCTACAGTCCAAATGGGTGACGCTGGGAAAAAGGATTGCCGCGCGGCGCCGTGCTTTGGGATGGTCGCAGAACGAGCTCGCGCGCCGGGCCGAAGTCAATCACCCGACGCTCTTTAAGATCGAATCCGACCAGCGGCTGAACCCTTCGGTCAGCGTCGTCGTGCGTATCGCTCGCGCCCTCGGAACGACCGCCGAGACGCTCTACGGCCTCGAGCGCGACGATTCGCGGCTGTTGGTCGAGGCCAACAAATCGGCGATGATCCTCGAGGTTCGCCCGATCGGGCGGAAGCTCAGCGAAGCCGCACGTGCTCGCGCCGCGGGCTTCGTCACCGCCGCGCTCGAGCGAGCCGGCGCGCAAGTCCGCGAAGCCTCGCCTACCGATGCCGAGGACGAAGCGGAATCACCGTCGCCGGCGCAGGCGGGTCGATTGGCAAAGGGTGGCCTTGCGCTCGTTGAGGAGCTCGGCTCCCTTCGGCGCCGCGTCGACGCGCTCGAGGTGTGGCGTCGCACCCAAGAAGCACGCGCTCGAAAGCGCGGAGCGCGATGATCAGGGGGTCAGAAGTGTCGTTGGTTTCCAGCATACGAAAGAGCCTAGCCCACTAGAGTGCCAACAGGGCGGCACCGTGGGGCGGCCCCTCCCGGCCGGCGGCCGGGGTCTCCTAGGCTGGAAAGGTGCGCTCGGAGACTTCGCGCGCGTAGGCTTGCAGGGCTTGCGTCGCCACCTCGCCGACTTCGGCGTATCGCTTGGCGAAACTGGGTGAGTGCGGATACATCCCGAGAATGTCGTGGAGCACGAGCACCTGTGAATCGCAGTGCGGTCCCGAGCCGATGCCGATCGTTGGGATGGAAAGCATCTCGGTGATCTCGCGCGAGATCTCGTAGTCGACGACCTCGAGAACGATGGCGTAGGCGCCCGCCGTTTCGACCGAGCGCGCGTCGTCGATCAAGCGATCGCGGTGCGTGCGCATCTTGAAGCCCGGGCCGAGGCCGGCGGTCTGCGGCGTTACGCCGATGTGGCCGACGACGGGGATGCCGGCGCCGGTGATCGCGCGAATCCGTTCGGCCTGATCGCGGCCGCCTTCGAGTTTGACCGAACACGCGCCGCCCGCTTTCACGAGCGCGATAGCCGAGCGCAGCGCGTCCTCGTTGCTCACTTGATACGAGCCGAAGGGCATATCGGCCATGATGTGGGCGCGCGTCGTTCCGCGGGCGACCGCCTGCGTGTGGTAGATCATGTTCTCGAGCGTGACGGGCGTGGTTTCGTCGTAGCCGAGGACGACGTTGCCCACACTGTCGCCGACCAAGACGACGTCGATGCCGGCCCGCTCGACGAACTGTGCGAACGGCGCGTCGTACGCGGTCGCAATCGGAAAGACCGTCTTGCCCTTGCGGCGCTTGATCGCTCCCGCCGTTAGGCGGCGTATAGCCGGATTCTTCTCCGGCTCGTACGGACGAGCGCTCTCCCGGCCGTTGCGCGCTGCCTTCACACCTTTATCTCTGCGGCCCTCGCTCCGTTCGGAGAGGCTTTTTCCGCGCCGCCGCGGGCGAGCGATTCTACCAAGGCGATGAACGCGCGTACCGGGGTTCCCGTCGGACCCTTCGCTTGCCACGCCGACTCATTATCGAGATAGGCAGTGCCGGCGATGTCGAGGTGAATCCAGGGCGTCGAGTCGACGAACTCGCGCAAAAACGCCGCTGCCGTCAGCGTGCCTGCGGCGCGGCCGCCGGTGTTCTTCAGATCGGCGATGTCGCTCTTCATCGCGGTCAGGTAGTCGTCGTAATAGGGCATCTGCCAGTAGCGTTCGCCGGTCGGTTTAGCCGCGGCGAGGAACTCCGCGCCGAAGGCCTCGTCGTTGGTCACGGCCGCCGAGCTTGCGTGCCCGAGCGCGATGACGCAGGCGCCGGTAAGCGTAGCGGCGTCGACGATCTTCGTCGCGCCGAGCTTGTTGGCATAGGCGAGGCCGTCTGCGAGAATGAGACGTCCTTCAGCATCGGTGTTGATCACTTCGATCGTCTTGCCGTTCATCGCGGTGACGATGTCGCCGGGTTTGGTAGCTTTACCGCCGGGCATGTTCTCCGTGGCAGGAACGATGCCGACGACATTGAGTTTCGGCTTTAACGCCCCGATCGCCGACATCGCGGCGATCACGCCCGCGCCGCCGGACATATCGTACTTCATGTCCTCCATGCGCTCGGCGGGCTTGATGGAGATGCCGCCGGTATCGAAGGTGATGCCCTTGCCGACCAGCGCGAGCAGTTCTTTGCTTCCGGGATCGCCGTTGTAGCGCATGATAATGAACTTCGGCGGCTGCGAGCTGCCCTGCGCGACCGACAGAAAGGATCCCATGCCTTCACGTCGCGCCAGGTCTTCGTCGAAGACTTCGATCTCGAGGCCGGCGGCCTGCGCGGCCTTCGTCGCCTCTTGGGCGAGATGTGTGGGCGTCATGTCGTTGGCCGGCGTAAGCGCCAGTCGCCGCGCGAGGTTCACCGCGTTGCCGAGTGCGGTGCCGCGCGCAATCCCGCGCTGCAGTTCCGCTTCGTTGAGCGAACCGGCCAGGATCGCGATGTCGTTGGTCACGATCTTGCGGTCGGGCTTTCCTTGATAGATCGTCGTTTCGAATGCGCCGGTGATCGTGCCCTCAGCAACAAACGAAGCGCAAGCCGCCTCTTGCCCCTGGGCTTCGCCCGGCAACGCGAAGGCAATCTCCTCGACGTTTCGGCGCCACAGATAGCGGACCGCGCTTCCTGCGTAGCGAGCGAGAAAGCTCGGTTCGAACCGTGCGCGTTCGCCGAGTGAAACGGCGAGAACCCGCCGGTAGGGTTGACCTTTTGCGTAGACGAGAACGTTCTCGCCGAGGCGTCCGGCGATCTCTTTGCCGGCGAGCGCGTCGGCGATCGTCCCGCCGAGCGCGGCGTCGACTTCCGCACTGGTGCCTTCCAGCGGGCTATCGGAAAAGAAGGGCACGACGAGCGCTCCGGCACGCACGTGATCGGGCGCATCGTGAATAAGACGAACTTGCATGGTGAGCCTTTCGAACGGTGAACTACTGCCAGCCTATGGCGGAAAGCTGGGAGAATCCTCGTCCGGAGCAAAAAGCCGGCCCAGACAGCTACGCCCGCGCCGGCGTCGATGTGGCCGCCGGCAACGAAGCCGTCGCGCGTTACCGGGAGGTGCTCGGAGGGTGGCGCCACCCGGCGCAACTCGACGTCATCGGCGGTTTCGCCGGCATTTTTCGCCTTCCGGATGAGGGTGGTCGCGCGCTCGTCGCCTCGACCGACTGCGTCGGCACCAAGCTGCTCATCGCCACCGAACTGGGACGATACGGCAGTGTTGGTGCCGATCTCGTCAATCACTGCGTCAACGACATCCTCGTCTGCGACGCGACGCCGCTCTTCTTTTTAGATTACCTTGCGGTCGGCAAGCTCGACCCGCAGGTTGCCGCCGAAATCGTACGCGGTTGCGCTGAGGCCTGCCGCCGGCACAACTGCGCGCTTCTCGGCGGGGAGACCGCCGAAATGCCCGGCCTCTATCAAGCAGGGCACTTCGATCTGGCGGGCACGATCGTCGGCATCGTTGAGGTCGATGCACTTTCGCGGCTCGGCGGCGTCGAGCCCGGCGATGCGATCGTCGGCCTGCCAGCCATCGGATTGCACACGAACGGCTACTCGCTCGCTCGTGCGTTGATCGATCCTTCGGAATGGAACGCGAGCTTCGGTGAGGGCACATACGGCGATGCCCTGCTCGCCGAGCACCCTTCCTACTATGCCGACGTCCGGGCGATCGAGCGCGTCGCGCGCGTCAAGTCGATGGCCCATATCACTGGCGGTGGTCTGCTCGAGAACGTCGGACGCACGCTGCCTCCCGGCGTCAAGGCAGTCTTCGAGCAGCAGCGCTGGAACGTGCCGCCGATCGTTGCGGAGCTCGTGCGGCGCGGAGGGCTTTCCGCGCAAGAACGCTATCGGGTTTTCAACATGGGCATCGGCTACACGCTCGTCGTGCCGG
>DATAQH010000295.1:0-4273 GCA_036264815.1 Candidatus Cybelea sp. | reverse complement strand
CATAGAATGCAAAATGCCATGCAGCCCATACCGTTGCTCCTTGCTCTATTGATTCACGCGAGCGGCCCGGCGACCATCGCGCAGAACCTTTTCGGCGGGCTCCCGATCGACGGGATCCACTGCGACGCGCAAGAGGGTGCGGTCGAGCACATTCACACCCGCCTGCAGATATTCAACCGCGGCAAGTCGCTCACGATCCCCGCGATGATCGGGATCCCGCGACAAGGCACCTGTCTGTACTGGGTTCACACGCACAGCGGCGACGGATATATCCACATCGAATCGCCGGTCGTGCGCACCTTCACGCTCGGGCAGTTTTTCGACATTTGGGGTGAAGACCTGAGTTGGACGAAGGCCTCCGGCGTGCTGGCTCCGCACGGCAAGCGCTTGAGTATTTGGGTCAACGGCACCGCTTGGCACGGTAGGGATCCGCGCGAGATCGCGCTGCACGATCGCGAAACGATCGTCATCCAAAACGGGCCGCCCTTCGCGAAACCGGCTCCTTCGGATTGGTCGAAGCTTTAGAACTCGACGGGCGCCATCTGACGCTCGAAGCAGTCGAGGCGGCGGCGCTCGGGGCGCGGGTCGGGATCACCGCGGCGGCACGCGAGCGCGTGCGGCGGGCCCGCGATTTCGTCGACCGGAAGTTCGCCGCCGGCGACCGCATCTACGGTGTAACGACCGGCTTCGGCCGGCTTGCGAACATCGCCGTCGCACCCGAAGACGCTGCCGAGCTGCAGCTCAATCTCGTCCGCAGCCACGCGGCGGGGACCGGCGAGCCGCTGCCGATTCCGGTCGTGCGCGCGGCGAGCGTCCTGCGCGCGAACTCGCTCTCGGCCGGCCACTCCGGCGTCAAGCCTGAGACGCTCGATCTGATCCTGCGCATGCTCGAACGCGGCGTCACACCCGTCGTGCCCTGCCAAGGCTCCGTGGGCGCAAGCGGCGACCTCGCGCCGCTCGCTCACATGACGCTCGCGCTGATCGGCGAGGGCGAATGCTACTACGGCGGGGAGCGTATGCCGAGCGCCGTCGCGCTCGAGCGCGCCGGCCTCGAACCAATCTCTCTCGGCGCGAAGGAGGGGCTCGCGCTCGTCAACGGTACGCAGGTCATGACCGCGGTTGCGGCCCTCGGCGTGCTGCGCGCGGAACGGCTGGCGGCGGCAGCCGACGTGATCGCGGCGATGTCGCTGGAAGCCTACCTCGCGAGCGATCGCGTCTTCGATCGCCGCCTTAACGACCTGAGACCGCACCCGGGTCAGGAGCGCGTTGCGGGAAATCTTCGCGAGCTGCTGGCCGATTCGGAGATCGTCCATTCGCACGTCGAGTGCCAGCGCGTTCAGGATCCTTACTCGTTTCGCTGCGTGCCGGTCGTGCACGGGGCGGTGCGCGATTCGATCGCTCACGTGCGGCGCGTCACCGAGATTGAAACGAACTCGGTTACCGACAACCCGCTGGTCTTTCCCGAGGACGGCGACTTTGTCTCGGGCGGCAACTTTCACGGCGAGCCGGTCGCGATCGTGCTCGACCTTTTGAAGATAGCCATCTCCGAGCTGGCCTCGATTGCCGAGCGGCGGCTCTACCTGCTGCTCAATGCGGAGGATCGCGGCTTGCCGCTCTTCCTGGCCCACCGTCTCGGGCTGCAGTCGGGCCTGATGATCGTGCAGTACACGGCCGCCGCCCTGGTCAACGAGAATAAGGGCTATGCGTGGCCGTCGAGCGTCGACTCGATCCCTACCTCGGCCGGTCAAGAGGACCACGTCAGCATGGGCATGACCTCGGCCAACAACCTGATGCGCGTTCTGGAGAACGTCGAAGGCGCGCTTGCATGCGAGCTGCTCGGTGCGATGGCGGCCGCGGACTTCCGCAAGCCGCTGCGTCCCGGGCGGGGCACGGCGGCCGCGCACGAGGTCACGCACGAGCGCATCGAGCCGTTCATCGCCGATCGCAGTCCGGCGCCGGACGTCGCCGCCGGGCGCGCGCTGATTGCCTCGGGCGCGCTGGCCGGCGCCGCCGAAGCCGCGATCGGACGGCGCCTTATAGGGTGACGTTCACCGAGAAGTAGGCGTTGAACGGGTTCGGCAGCGTGAACGCGTTCGTATCGGCGTAGGCAGGAATGTAGGAGTTCGAAAAGGCCGGATTGAGCGGTACGCCGTTGGCGAACTTGTCGTTGGGCGAGGCGCCGTTGTAGAAGTTCGAGACGTAGTAGAAGTTGGCGATGTATCCGCAGGTGTAGCTATTGGGCGGATACTGCTTGGTCCACGGTTCCGACGACCCGCCGAAGCATGCATTGACCAGATTCGCCAAGAGCGCGTTGACCTTGATCCGCGGCGTCACCTGATAGGACATCTGCAGGCTCAGGTTGAGTTGATCGGGCTGGTGGAACTGCCCGAAGCTGTCGAACGCGCCGGTCTGCGGATTCGGGATCGCGAGGACGCCTGGCTCCGTCCCGCTCTGCGTTGCCGCTAGCCCGCAGGTCGTGTAGTCGGCCTGGAACTTGTTCGGCGAGCTAGTAATGTGCGTCGAGTTCCTGACGCAGGTGCGCGGGTCCATGCCGTTGACGTCCGCGGGATTGCCGTAGGGCTGCCCTTCGTTGAACGTCAGCGCGGGCGTGATCGCAAATTTGTTGTGCTTGTAGTTGACGATCGCGGTGACGACGTTGGGCGAGAGGTAGGCGAAATCCAATCCCACGGGATACCAGCCGTTGCGGTCGAGCAGCGGCTGGGGCGACATCTTGTAGTATGGATTGGCGATCACTCCATTATAGTTGCGGCTGAGCCGGACGCAGCGCGGATCGGGGTAGACGTTGCCGGCCTTGTCGTTCTCGTAGCACTGAGAGCCGCCCCCGGCACGCGTGAGCCCGTTGAAGTTCGCGATGTTTTGGTTGTAGGGGTCGATCGGATTGAGCGAAGTGCCGGGATAGTTTGCCCAGCGCTCCGCCGCGTTCGTGTACGTGTACGAGAGCAAGAAGGAGAGCCCGTTCTTGTCGAAATCGCCCTTGGTGAACTCGAACTCCACGCCATCGACTCGCTCGACGCCGGAATTCAGGCCGCCGGTCAGGCCGAACGGCAGCGAGATATTGTAAACCTGATTGGTCGCGTAGCGGTAGTAGGGCGTTAGCTTGATCGACATGTCCGTGCCTTTGAACCGGCGCTCGTACGATGCGTCGTAGTTATCGGAGTACTGGACCTCGGGGTCGTGCTTAGGCGTCGTGTACCCATACTGCCAGAAGGCCTGAAACAGATCGTAGGCGAGGTTGTTGTCCCTCGCATTGTATTGCACTTGATAGGTCTCCGGCTCTTGCGCGTAGCGCCCGGCCGAGAAGCGCAATACGGTATCCGGATTTACCGTATACGTCGCGCCGATGCGGGGTGTCAAGGCGTAGTCCGCCAGGGTCGGGCTGTAGCTATTGCTCAACAGCAGATGCCCGCTCTTCCCGTCGGGGTGCACGGTCTGCACCGGGTGCGCCGGAATCGAGTTATCCAGCGGGCAGTTGAAACCGATGAAAGGCGTCGCCGGCCGTCCGCTCGCGGGCGGCGAGGGGATGAAGTACGGCTGCAGGGTTTGGGGATTGTAACAGAACTCGTTCTGGCCGGCGAGGAACCAGAAGTTCTGGCCGTTGCTCGACGTGTTGGCGAGATTGTACGCGTACTCTTCTCCGCGCAGCCCGAGATCGACGTTGAGCTTATCGGTCGGCGTCCAGTGATCTTCGAGCGCGACCGA
Source organism: Candidatus Cybelea sp. (assembly GCA_036264815.1). GTDB lineage: Bacteria > Vulcanimicrobiota > Vulcanimicrobiia > Vulcanimicrobiales > Vulcanimicrobiaceae > Cybelea. The sequence goes on along the minus strand of DATAQH010000295.1, from coordinate 553 downwards.
GGTAAAGTTCGGGGTGACGTTGTTGAGGAAGCCGGAATCGCCGGTGAATGTGACCTGCCAGTTTGCGCCGGGAACGTTCGCCGTGCCGGGCTCGGGATAGAGGAACGAGCCGCTCGTCACGGGGCTGTTGCACGGCGCCGGTTGCCCTTTTTGGTAGCTTTGCCCTTCGAAGTTGCCGGCCGCCCAGGCGAAGCACTGCTTTCCGTTCGTGAAATTCGTCGCGCTCGTATTGAGGAAGTTGTTGAAGTTCGTGTTGTTATAGCGATTGGTCGTCGCCGTCGTGTAGTTGGCGTCGACGTTGAGCAGGTGCTGCGTGCTGAGCTGATCGGCAAAGGTAAAGGCGAGCCCGCGAGTGTGTGACTCGAGTTCGTAGTCGTAGCTCGTGACGCCGAAACCGAAGAACGGCGTGCCGTAGCTGAGCGGACTGGTCTGCAGCCAGTCGGAGTAGAATGTGTACCCGTAGATGCGGATGTAGGCGTTCGAGCCGATGTTGTGCTGGTACTGCAGCTTAAAGATCGAGGCGTTGTTCCAGAACGTATCGCGGGCATCGGCC
>DATAQH010000205.1:0-6964 GCA_036264815.1 Candidatus Cybelea sp. | reverse complement strand
GCCGCGTGCTCACCCTCACCTTCAGCGAGTTTGGGCGCCGGATCGAAGAGAACGGCAGCCGCGGTACCGATCACGGGGAAGCCTCACCGCTTTTCCTCGTTGGCGGCGGCGTGCGCGGCGGCTTGTACGGAGCCTTGCCCGACTTGGGCGCCACGAATATGGGCAACGTGCGCTACTCGGTCGATTTCCGCAGCGTCTACGCCACGGTCCTCGAGCGCTGGCTGGGGCGGCCGGCGGCGCCCGTGCTCAACGGGACGTTCGGGCAGCTTCCCGTCCTCGCATAGCGAATAGCGTCGGCCTTGGCTTCGTCTATTCTCTTTCTCGGTACCGGTGGTGCGCGTTTCGTCGTGGCCCGCCAGCTGCGCGCCTCGGGTGGAATGTGGATGCGTTTCGGCCCCACTCAGATCCACGTCGACCCCGGGCCGGGCGCGCTGGTTCGCGCGCTTTCGCACGTGCCGCCGTGCAACCCGCGTGAGCTCGACGCGATCGCGCTCTCGCACAAACACCTCGATCACTCCGGCGACGTCAACGCCCTGATCGAAGCGATGACGTCGGGTGGATTTCGCCGGCGCGGCGCGCTCCTCGCGCCGGCCGACGCGATCGATGGCGAACCGGTCGTGCTGCCGTACGCCGCGCGTTACGTCGAGCGCATCGAGCGGCTGGAGCCGAGCAGCGGCCCGTATCGCATCGGCGAGGTCGACCTCTTCACGTCGTTGCGTCACGTGCATGCGGTCGATACGTTTGGAATGCACTTCGTCCACCAGGGGCTGCGCGTTGCCTACCTCCCCTGCGGACGCTACTTCGAAAACCTCGCGGCAGACTACGCGGCGCGCCGGCCCGACGTTCTCGTCGTCAACGTCCTACGTTTCGTCGATCAGATGAACGTCGATCACCTGACGTGGCACGACGCGCGCCGTCTCGTCGCCGAGATCCGGCCGCGGGTGGCCGTCCTCGGACACTTTGGGACCAAAATGCTCGAGGCCAACCCGCCAAAGCTCGCGTCGCAACTCGAAGACGAACTCGGCCTGCGAGTGATCGCCGCCTACGACGGGCTAGAGCTGGATCTCGATACGGCGGTTGCCGCCGCTGCCGGTTAGAGCGGTGGTCGCGGCGGCTGCTGCGGTCGCACCGGCAGGCGAACGCTGCCGCTCAACTCCGCCTTGACGCGAGGCTGATCGTCCATCGAACCGCTGTATAAATAGACCGAACCGTTCTTGGAGGCTGCAGTTACGACAGGGCCGCCGCCGTTAACCGTCGCCTGTTTGGTCGTGGGGTCGCCGCGAACGTCCGCCCCGTCGTTGAAGTTGGAAACGACGTGGCCGGAGCCGCTGAAGGCGCCGATCTGCGCGCCGCCTTGCACGCCGAGCGCGACGTTACCGTGCTCGGATTCGAAACGCGCGAGCCCCGGCTCGAAGTGTCCGTTGTCGTAGACGATCGATCCGTAGGTGCTGCTCGCCTGAATTTGATGCGACGTGCAACCGGTAAAGAGCATGTCCCCAACCGCCGAGCGTACGCGAAGCCGGTCGAACGTCGAGCCGAAGGCGTCGATCCGGCCGCGAAGCGATTCGACGAAACCGGTCCCGTCGACGCGGTCGAGCGAGATGCCGGCCGAGCGCACCTGCGCCACGAACACTCCGTGGTAGTTCTCCATCGTCAGATGGCCCATGTGCATGTGAGCGATCACCATCACGGTGCTGCGGGGTATCGTAATGGTGACCTTACCGTTCCCGTGGACGACGACGGCGTCGTGCTGACTTCCCGGAAGCTCCGGAAGGACGAAGGTCTCGGGATCGAGCGTCACGGGCCCGTGCTCGGTCGCAATGCGCTGCCAGGATATCTGCATCTGTTTGGGGATGCCGGGGTCGACTTCAGAAGCGGCCAGGTGGCGTACGTCCACCGAACTGTCGGCGGCGATCAGGACCGACTGACGGTCCCACGTCTGGATCGTCAGCTTGCCTCGGTTGACGTGGACGTTGAGCACCGGGGAGGGCCCAACGTCAAACTGCTCGTCGGCCCGCACCGGAGCCGCGAATCCCAGGCAACACAGTGTCGCGAGAAGCGTCAAGATCGCTCCCCGCTGCCATCCTCCGCGCACGGTGCTATTGTATCGGCAGCGGCTCGGTTCCATCATGAAAGCCCGGTGAACGGAAGCCCTATGCGAGGTAAAACGACGCGAAAAAGGGCTCCTCCACCAGGTGCTTTGCCGGCGGTCGCTTCTCCGCCGTGAACTCGGGCGATCGAACGGACGATCGCCAGACCGAGGCCCGTCCCCGGCACGGCCCTGGAACGCGCTTTGTCGGCACGGTAAAAACGCGCAAAGACGTTCCCCAGGTCTTCGTCCGGAATGCCGGGTCCGGTGTCGGCGACCTCGACCCAGGCCGAAGCCCCGTTGCTGCCCACTCGAACGTCGACCCGGCCGCGCTCGCTAAACTTCAACGCGTTATCGACCAGGTTGCCGATCATCTGCCGCAGGAGGTTCGGGTCGCCGTAGACGGTGGGCGCGGCGCTGTGCGTGAAGTGCAGGTTGATTTCTTTTTCGGCCGCTCGCGGCGCGGCGTTCTGGGTGACTTCGCTTGCAATCTGCGCGAGTGAGAGCGGTTCTTTGGGAATTTCGTCCCCACGATCGGCCTTCGCCAGCGTGAGCATACCGTTGACCATGCCGGCGAGGTCCGCGCTTTCGCGCACGATCGTCTCGAGGCTTTCGCGCCGGATCGTTGCATCTCGATCGGCCCAGCGAAGCAGCATCTGGGCATTGGAATTGATCGACGTCAGCGGCGTCTTCAACTCGTGCGACGCGTCGGAAATGAATTGACGCTCTCGTGCAAATGCTTCGCCCAGACGCGAAAGCAGGTCGTTGAAACTTTGCGCAAGCTTCCCGATTTCGTCATGCCGCCGCAGATAGAGCCGGCCGCTGTCGGCGAAGGCGCCGGAACCCGCCGCCAGCGCGAGGCGATCGGAGCTGATCTCGCGCATCTCCCGCGACAATTGGTTGATCGGCGTCGTTGCCTGCGATGCGAGCACGATCGAAAGAATGACGACCGCAAGCGCGGTCGCGCCCAGGACGATAGAGATCGCCTCGCGCGTGCTCTTGAAGGTGCGTTCTAAGGTATCTAGCGGCTCGGCGACGTGGACGATCGCGGCGCCGGCGCCTTCGCGCAGGTAGCGATCCTCGACGAGGAACGGACGGTCTCCGAGCGTGATCTGGCGGAACGCCCGGTCGTGCGCGGCGGTGAGCGCGCGATTGGCGGGGATCGTCAGCGCGCCGAGGTTACCCGTCTTTGCCAAAGGATAGCCGTTGAGGGAATCGACCTGAACGAAGCTGTTCTCCGAGTTCCACGTCGCAAGATTGTTGCTGTTAAAGAGGAACTGCAGCGTCCCGTGCGAGGGATCTTCGATTGAAAACGGCGTCGTCGACTGCTGCGCGAAGGCGACGATCGCGCGCATCGTCGCGTTAACCGTCGCCTCTGCTTGGTCGTAAAGGATCTGCTGAAAGCGCAGAATCGTGATGACGCTCATCACGCTGAGCGCAACGATGAGCAGCACCGAATACCCCAGCGCAATCCGCCATTTTAGAGACATCGTTGGTTTCTTTTAGCCGGCTGCGCGGCTCGAAAGCGAAGCGTCGTTAATCCTTAATGGTATATCCCACACCCCGTACCGTCGTGATGAGCTTATCGTCAAATCCGTCGTCGATCTTGCCGCGCAGGTAGCGGATGTAGACGTCGATCAGGTTCGAGTCGCCGAGAAAGTCGCTCCCCCAGACCCCGTTGAAGAGCTCGTCGCGCGTGTGAACCTTGTTGCGGTGAAGCAGCAGGTACTCGAGCAGCGCGTATTCCTTGGCGGTTAGCGAGATCGGTTTTCCGTCGCGGTGCACTTCGTGGCGGTCCCGATCCATAACGACGTCGCGGTATTCGATGACGTTGCCTTGGGGCGTCCGCTCGCGCAGCCGGGCGCGCACGCGCGCCAACAGTTCTTCGGTCGAAAACGGCTTGGTAACGTAGTCGTCTGCGCCGACGTCGAGCCCCGCGATACGGTCGGGAACGCGATCCCGAGCGGTCAGCATGATGATCGGAACGCGGCTCTTGGCGCGGATGCGCTTGCAGACCTCGATGCCGTCCATTCGTGGAAGCATGAGGTCAAGGATGACCAAGTCCGGTTCTTTGAGGGCTTTCTCCAGGCCGGCGAGGCCGTCGCGGGCGACGTCGACCTCGTACCGTTCGTGCTCTAACTCGAGCTGCAGGACGCGGCTGATCGCCGCGTCGTCCTCGACGACGAGGATTCTATACGGACGCCGTTCCGGCGCTACGCGATTCTCCATGGAGGTACATTATCGGACGTTCTCTCGCGCGGACCTGTGAGAGCGTGCAACAACGGGTTGGGAAAAGGTGAAAAGTGAGAGCCATACGGCCGTCGCGCTGCCGGCGACCAGCCACTCCCACGTCGCGGCGTTCGAGAGCGCTCCGGCCAGGGTTGCGACGATGGCGTGGACGGTGTGCGTGAAGAGCGAGCTGCCGCCCACGACAAGCAATGCAACCAGCCAAACCGCGACGGCGCCCAACGCGCCCGCGACGGCGATCTCCCAAAACGAAAACGGCGATACCGGCCGGTAGGCGGTGGCGAGCAGAATCGACGAGCGCAGGTCGGCCGGCGGCTCCTCCAGCGGAAGCGCGAAAAGGGCCCGATCCAACGCGTCGAGCGAGCGTCCGTCCATACTCATGATTCCGTTACCTCCGTACCTTCCAAAAGCCTGCGCAGCTGTTCCTTGGCCCGGAACAGGTGCGTTTTTACCGTACCCATTGGGAGTCCTAACACATTGGCGATCTCTTCGTACTGCTGGCCTTGCAGATGGAAAAGGGTGATGACCGTGCGGTACTTCTCGGGCAGCGCATCGATCGCGTCGCGCAGGCGAGCCGCGTCGTCGGCGGCGATCGCCTGCTGCTCGGGACCCCGTGAGGGGTCGGCGCGGTCGGGTAATTCGTCGCTCGAATCGTACTTGCGGCGGCTAAGGCGGTCGCAGCACGAGTGGTACGCGATCGCGAAGATCCAGGTCGAAAACTTCGCGCCGGATTTAAACGTCCGCAGGCTGCGGAAAGCCTTGAAAAATGCCTCTTGCGTGACGTCGCGCGCATCCTCGACGTGGTGCAGCATACGATACGATAAATGGTATACCGCACGGTCGTATCGCTCGACGAGCGTCGCAAACGCCTCGGGGTTTCCCCGCAGCGTCAGTTCGACGAGGTCGCCGTCTTCGGGGATCGCCTTCATTCGGACCGGCCGCACCGCCGGGGGTTCCGCCAAAAGTGCCGACACGCCACTGGTACGCCTCTGCCGGGATGATTGTTTCGAGAGGAAGCCGCTTTTACGGCCAGGGGCCGCGCGAAACATGGAGGGCGCTGGGACGTAACTAGGACAGCATCAGTCACGGAGGTTCGACCCGATAATGATCACCATCTTGAACAAGACCCTTCCCGGCGGCGCCTCGGCAGAGCGCCGGGGGTCAGCCCTAGAGACCGCCGAGCGGAACTCCGCTCAGTCGCTGCGGCCCACCTTTGACGGCTGGGGACCCAGGCTGAACGGGGGACTCTAGCGATGGATGATAACTTTGTCCCCGCAATCGCGATCGTGGTCGTCTTCGGCTTCCCGTGCGCGGTTTGGCTCGTCTCCCGCGTCCTGGCCCACCAGGAACGAATGGAGATGATGCGCCGAGGCTTCATGCCGCCTCCGGACTCGCGCGAAATGCGCCGTGCGATGAAGCGAGGGTGGGTTCCCACGGCGACGTCCGGGCCTTCGTTAGACCAGTACGAATATCAAAGCAAGCTCGCCGCCCAGCAACAGATGCGCAAGGGAATCCAGGTAGCATTCATCGGCTTCGCTCTGCTGATCGGCCTTGGATTCATCGGGTATCACCACGGAATCGTCGTGCCTGGGCCCTGGCTGCTCGGCGGTTTGATCCCGCTCTTCGTGGGGGTGGCGCAAATCGTAAGCGCCGTCCTGAGCGGGGCCAGTATCTCGGTGCCGTCCGGACGCCCGCAGTACCGCGCGACCTTTACCCCTTCAGGCCCATCGCCCGAGAACGCGACTGAGGGGGCGGTGCCTCCGGGGCCGGCCTACGGCGGCTGGCGCCCCGGTCCGATCCCCGAGATCGAGAAGCCCGCGTCGCCTCCGGACTATCGCAGCTGAGCCTCGGCGAAGCCGGGAAAGAATTGAAAATGCCGCCGGTTGGTTGCCGGCGGCATTTTTTCTTGTTGAAGATGAAGACGATGCTACTTGCAGGAGACCAAGGCCATAGCCCATCCGGCCGCCGTGCGAGTCCTGACCAGATATCCATCTGCAGTCCGATCGTACACCTGATAGCCCGCTCTGAGTGCGTCGGCTAACGATTTGAAGACGATAAGACCTGCCATCTGCGGACCCTCCTTTCTACTTGCTACGCTCTCTATACAGTATAACGGCTTTTGTCGCAAGAGCGTTCACCCGTTCTCAGAGATTTTTCTAAGAATTCGCAGAAAATATGATGGGTATGGCGCTGCTTGACCTGCATCCCCGCGTACACGCGACAACGGTGCTCGAGCGATGCGAGCTCGCGCAGGGCGTGACGCTGCTCACGCTCCATGCGCCCCAGCTCGCATCGGCCGTTCGACCTGGGCAATTCGTCATGGCGATTCCGCCGAGCGGTGAATCGGCGGCGACCGCGCTCGCCGTCTACGACATATCGGGCAAGCACGCAAGCATACTCTTCTTTGTAACAGGCAAGCGGACGCGCGAGCTCGCCGGCTTAACGACCGGTGCGCGCCTCGATGTCGTCGGCGCGTTGGGCAACGGGTTCGATTGCACTTGGAACGAACGCGACGTTGCGATCGTAGCCGGCGGCGTCGGCATCGCATCGGTGTTGCTCTGCGCGCACGCATTGCTGCAAAACGGGTCGCACGTGCGCCTGTTCTATGGCGCACGAACGGCGGCGCTG